>JAGHDA010000299.1 GCA_021160185.1 Verrucomicrobiota bacterium | reverse complement strand
CGATCATGGTGTCCAGATCGATGGCGGGCTCGGCTCCCGGAGTGCCTTTGCCCACCAGGCCGGGCCACATGGCGTTGTGGAGTTTTGGATAGTTGTTGACGTGCGCGCTCATGGTTTCAATTTTCTTTATGCTTTCTCCTTGATTGCGCCGCGGTCCGCTTCCCTTGAGGGGCGCGGGCGGCGGTCTCGGTCTTCAGCGAGGAAGGGTAACAGCCTGCGCCGGCGGTTCAACTTGAAAAGCGCGGCTCAGCGCGGCGCGCGGGGAAAAGGCGACGCGGGCACAGAGGGCTGGTTTATCTGGACCCGGGCAGGCGGGACAGCCGCGGGGGGCCGAGATGAAAGCTTCAACCCTCGCGCGAAGACGGACTTGCCTCGCGCGAAGGCGCGAAGGAAACGCCGGGCCGGATTCTTACCGCTTCGAGCCTGGCTTGCCGGACGGCTGTTACCGGGCAGCGCTTGCGCTGCCTACACGCAATCCCGCGCCGCTCCCGGCGCCTTCGGCGTCAACGCCGCCAGGTTCGCCAGGCCAACCGGCGGGCTGTTGGCCAAGGATTGAATCATGTCCCGAGACAACATCCCGGCTCGGCCGAATGTCCGGGGCGGATGCAACCTGCATGTCAATTGGTTGGCTCTAATTTGTCGCGGGCGGAGGCGTCAGCTTCTTGCTCTAGACGCCCGTCTGCATTCAGGCGGAGACGAGGCAGATCGCGCCGTGTGGGAACAGTTGCCTCTTCATTTTCATGGGGTTGGGCGGCGCCGGACTGCGAGATCGCTTCGATTTCCGAATGCTGCGCTGTTCGGCCGGTGACTCCGGATCAGCTCCGGTTCCACGGGGCTTTGGATAGGGCGCGCGTCTTGGTTTCCAGGTCGAAGAGCCGGCGGGCGTTGCCGTGCAAAATGGGATCCACCAACTCCAAGGCGTCCTGCAGGGCAAGCCAGCCTTCCTCGACCAGCTCGGATAGCGCTTGGGCAACGCCGTGGCGAGCCATCCTGGCGTGGCCCAACACCGGTTCGACCGGGATGTAGTCGCCGCCGAAGGGGAGGACTTTGTTGGCCGGCGCGGTTGCCAGGAACTTCTTGAGAAAATCTTTGGCTGCCAAGGGATTGATGATCCACGCCCAGCACATATCCACGTAGGCGTTGGTCCACTGCTTGGCCAGCGCGAGCATCTCTTCGTAGTAGGGGTAGCCGATGTGCATGAACACGAAACGAGTATCGGGCGAACGCCGACACAGCTCGGCGGCCGACGCCGGGTTCTTTCCGACCCGACCCAACGGCATCGAGTTCTGGCCGGCGTAATAGCCGGTGTGGAGTTTGACCGGCAGGCGGCGGGCGGTGGCTTGGTCCACAGCTTCCCAAAACAGGTGGTCTTCCAGCCGCTTGCGCTCGGCGGCTGACACGGGATCGCCCCGCAGAACTTTGTCGAACACCGGCTCCGCCTCCTCGGCCGGCACGCGTTCGTAGTCGATGTCTCGGCTGTACGCGTTTTGGGATTTCACGGCGACGGCGTATTTCCCATAGCGATCGAACCACCAGCGGATCACCCGATGCCAATCGGCGAGCGATTTGACCTTGATGCCGGTCGGCGGGGCGTATTGGCGGAAATTAGGTCCGGCGAACATGCCGACGATGCTGAGGTCCTGCATGAGGAAGGTCGGCATGTCCGACTCCTTGAACGGCTCGCCGGTGAGGCAGTTTACCTGGCAGGACTCGATATTGGCCAATTCCCGCAGCACTCGCCGGTAGAGGCCCGGCCGCCGGAGTTTTTCGTAGCCTTCTTGGGCGCGCGGGACTGTGCGCCCAGAAAGTTCCTCTACCCCGTAGAGCTCTCGGATGGCGATCCGAACCGCGCGTCCGTAGCCGGTGTTCTTCACCGCCGGCCAATAAGGCTCGAGAATCTTCCATTTGGCGATGGGATCCACGCCGGGAGAAAGAAACTTGTTCAATGCCGTCCGCGGCATGCCGGAGGTAAGCAGGTCCGAGTCCAAGTAGTGGCTGAACAACATGGCCCAGTCGTCGCACGGCACGCGGGGGTGGGAAACGCCTTGGAGGCGCTCGCGCTCTTCGATCAAGTGTTCATGAGTATCCACCATGGACGCCGCCATGACGGCCTTGTGGATCTGAGATCGCGCGTCTCTGGGACGCGCCGGAAGGTTGGCCCCGTCGGACGTCGAGGCGCCGGTTTCGGATGCGTTGGCGGTGGATTCGCTGACGGCAGCCAATGCTCCGATAGACCCCAACCCTTTCAGAAGGGTCCGACGCGACACAGCGGAAGATTTTGCTTTCATGGCTGGGGAAGAACATACTCCCGGTTCGTCCTCGCGAACAAGCCTGCGGCGGCCCGCCTCTGTGAGCGGGGGCAACGGTCCGGCCATGTGCGGGATCGGAACGGTCGCGTCTCCCTCGAACCGGCAACCGCGCCGCAGACGCAGGGCTTTTTCGGCAGCGCGCGCCTTCCGGAGTTTGGCTTGGCCTTCCAAGCCGACTCCGGACAGAATCGCCTGTCGCGCGTAGCGCCGCAGCTCTTCTTTCTGAAAATGCCGTCATCCTTCTCGCTGGGGATGGCCCAAAGCGGCGCGCGGAGCGACCGGGAAATGGCAGCGATGAATGCGGAAAACCGCCGGACATGGGAAAAACAGGCCGTAAGCGGAGCAATCGCCCCGGCCGCGGAGGCGAAGAAGTTCCTGGGCGGAGCGGCGCGGGGAAGAAGGCTTGCTGTGGTTTTGGGCAGCGGGTTCGGCTCGCTCCTCCAAAGCGTGAAGGTTGAGCGCTCCTGGCCGTACGAGGCGTTGCCCGGACTTCGCGCCCCCGGCGCGCCGGGGCACACGGGCCGGCTCCTCCTCGCCGCGTTGGAAGGCGAGCCGGCGATCCTCTTCGCCGGCCGGCTTCACTATTACGAGGGATGTTCCTGGGAACAGGTTGTCTTTCCCGCCCGATGGGCGGCGGCTTTGGGCGTGGAAGTTCTTCTGCTTACCTGCGCCGCGGGCGGGATCCATCCGGAACTTCGCCCGGGCGTCTTCATGGGTTTGCGGGACCATATCAACCTGATGGGCGACAACCCGCTGCGCGGAGCGCTTGTCGGCGGAGGCCCCTGTTTTCTGGACCTGAGCCGCCTCTACGACGCAGAGCTTAGGCGGAAGCTTCGGCGGGCGGCCGAGATCGAGCGGATTCCCTATCGGGAAGGCGTCTATGCGGCGGTCGCCGGTCCTGCGTACGAGACGCCGGCGGAAATTCTCGCTTTTCGGGCGTTGGGAGCGGACGCGGTAGGGATGAGCGTCGTGCCTGAGGCGATCACGGCCCGGGCTTTGGGGTTGCGCGTGGCGGCCGTGGCCTGCGTTACTAATCCCGCGGCCGGCTTGGCTCCTGGGCCTCTTTCCCACGAGGAGGTGCTTGCCGCGGGCCGCCGCGCCGCAGAGGGGGCGCGGCGATTTGTGCGGCGATTTGTGCGGCTGTTCCGGGAAGACGCTGCGGCGCAGGGCTCGGAATCAAATCAATAAGCTTGCCTGTCATGATTGGATTCTATCCAAAGCATTAAGGTCGTTGACAATGTGCATGAATCTGGTTGAATGTTCCTTATGCAAATCGAAAGCTTAAAAGTCTTTTGCGATCTGGTCGAAACGCAGAGCTTTACCAAGGCAGCCCGAATCAACCATGTTACCCAGTCCGCCGTAAGTCAGCAAATTAGTTCTTTGGAGCGGCAATTTCATTCCCTTCTTATCGAACGCAGCAAGAAGCAGTTCCGGCTGACCCGCGAAGGAAAGGTCTTGTACGATTTGTCCAAGAAAATTGTTTCCACCTACGAACGGTTGCAGACGGAGATGCAGGAGCTGAAGGAGATCATCTCCGGGACGATTCGGATCGCCACGATTTACAGCATCGGCCTTCACAGCCTCCAGCCTTACGTGAAGGCCTTTCTGAGACAGCATCCCACCGTCAACGTCCACGTGGAATATCGCCGATCCGACAAGGTGTATGAGGATGTTCTGGGCAACGTGGTCGATTTCGGTCTTGTGGCCTCTCCTCATCGGGAGCCTAGGCTGGAAGTGTTCGTGATCTGGGAAGAGCCGATGGTTGTGATCTGTTCGCCTGAGCACCCCATCGCCCGCCGCCGGAAAATCAAGCTCAGCGCCTTGACGGGCCAGCGCTTTGTTGCCTTTGAGGCGGACATCCCGACGCGGAAAATGCTGGATAAAGTGTTTCGAGAGCACAATGTGCCCGTGGTTCCGGTGATGGAGTTCGACAATGTGGAAACCGTTAAGCGGGCGGTGGAGATCAACTTGGGAGTTTCCATCGTCCCCCGCGCCACCGTGAAGGGAGAAGCCGAGAAAGGATCGTTGGCTGTCGTGGAAGG
>JAGHDA010000025.1 GCA_021160185.1 Verrucomicrobiota bacterium | reverse complement strand
GGTCTACCTTGCCAACTGGCCGCGGTTCCTGGGCCCGAACGGCAACGCCTGGGTCAAGGACGCCAAGCTCCCCATCCGCTGGGACGCGGCCTCGGGCAGCAACATCGCGTGGCGGGTCCCTCTGCCGTTGCCCGGCTTCAACTCGCCTGTGCGTTGGGGCGATCGAATCTTCCTTACCGGCGGGGACACAAACCGTCTGGCGGTCTTCTGTTTCGATCTGCAGACCGGCAAGCAGTTGTGGGCGCAAGAGGTCCCTCAGGGACAACCCCTTACCGCCGACCAGATAGAGGCGCTTTCCCAAAGCGGCCTGGCCGCTCCAACTGCGGCCATCGACGGCCTCCGGGTCTACGCCATCTTTGCCACCGGCGACTTGGCGGCGTTCACACTGGAAGGCAAGCCGCTCTGGCGGAAAAGCTTCGGCCTCCCGGAGAACGATTACGGCCACGCCAGCTCGCTGGTCGCGTTTGAGGGCAAGTTGATCGTGCTGCTGGACCAGGGAGCGGAGGACGAAGGCAAGGGCAGAATCTATCTGCTCAACGGCGCGGACGGCTCCGTGATTTGGGAGAAGAAACGGCAGGTCGCAACTTCCTGGACCACCCCGACGGTCTACAAGGCGGCCGGCAAGACGCAGATCGGCGCGGTCAGCGCGCCCCTGGTCGTCGCCTACAATTTTGAGGACGGCGCGGAGATTTGGCGGGCGGACTTCACCATGGGCGAGGCCGCGCCCTCGCCCATCTTCGCCGGAGGCATGTTGATCGCCGTAAGCCCATCGGACATCGTCGCCGCCATTCGTCCCGACGGCTCGGGCGACGTGACAGAAACCCACATCGTCTGGCGCGAGGAAGAGGACGTGCCGGACATCGCAACCCCTGTGGCGGACGAAAGCCGCCTCTTCACCGCGGCCACTTACGGCGTCCTCACCTGCGTGAGCCTCAAGGACGGCAAATTGCTTTGGAACTACGAGCTGGAGTTTGACGGAGAGATCAACGCCACGCCGTTGCGCGCCGGCGATCGGATTTACGCGTTCAGCGCCGAAGGAGAGGTGTTCGTCGGCCGGGTGAGCGATGAGAAATGCGAGCCCCTAGCCAAGTTCTCGATGGGCGAGCCGATTCGCGCCAGCCCGGCCGTGGCGGGCGATCGGTTGATTGTGCGCACCGGCAAGGCGCTTTATCTCATCGCCGAAGGGGCCGCCTCTTCCGGCGCGGCTTCCCCGTCCAAAGAGCCATGAAGCCCTCCGTCCTCGATCTTCCCCCCGCCGCCGGCCTCGCCCCTTCCGAGGCGGAGCCGGATTGGACGCGCGCGGCCGAGGAAATTCTTGACCAATGCGGCCGCGACCGCAAAGCCCTCATTCCCGTCCTTCAAGCCGTCCAGGAACGCTTTGGTTGGCTTCCAGAGCCGGTTCTCCGCCATATCGCCGCCCACTCGGACATCACCCCGGCGGCGATCGTGGGCGTGGCCACGTTCTACGACATGTTCCGGTTCCGCCCGGCGGGCCGGCACACCATCCGCGTCTGCCGGGGAACCGCCTGCCACGTGGCGGGAGCGGAACGAATCGAGGCGGAGCTCCGCCGCCTCTTGAAGATCCCTCCAGGAGACGACACCGATCCGGAGCGGCGTTTTACCATCGAACCGGTGGCCTGCCTGGGGTGCTGCACTTTGGCGCCGGTCATGAAAATCGACGAGCGGACCTACGGCCGCCTCAGCCCCGAGAAACTGCCCGGGGTGATTCGGCAGTTTCTGGCCGATGAAGAAACCCGCGCCGCGCGCCGTTCCACCGAAGAACCTCGCCGCGCCGCCGCGGGCAAGCCTGAGATCCGCGTCGGCCTCGGTTCCTGTTGCATGGCCAAAGGGAGCGGCCGCCTCTTCCACGCGCTCGAAGACGCCGTTGAACGGCTGGAAGCGGACGTCGCGGTCAAGCGCGTGGGCTGCGTGGGCATGTGCCACCGCACCCCGATGGTTGAGATCAGCGTCCCGGGACGGGAAAGCGTCTTCTACACCGGCGTGAGCCCGGACGACGCGGCGGCGATCGTGGAGCGCCACTTCAAACCCCGCGATCCGTTGGTCAGGCTGACCGAAGGATGGCGGCGTTTCTTGGACCGGCTCCTGAACGACGAGGAGGCCAAGCCGGGCGAAGGGGCCATGGACAGCGCCGATCCGGCCGTGAGCCGGTTTCTGGGCCGCCAGGCGCACATCGCCACCGAACATTTCGGGCGACTGGATCCGTTGGACCTGGAGGAATATCTCGCCCATGAAGGCTTTCAAGCCCTCGGGCGCTGCCTGGAAAAAGAGGAAACCTCGCGCCCCGCATGGATCGCGGACCAGATCGAAGCCTCCGGCCTTCGCGGCCGCGGCGGAGCGGGCTTCCCCGCCGGACGCAAATGGCGGGCGGTTCAAGCCCAACCCGGCCCCGTCAAATACGTGATCTGCAACGGCGACGAAGGCGATCCGGGGGCTTTCATGGACCGGATGCTTCTGGAGTCGTTCCCCTATCGGATCATCGAAGGGATGGCGATCGCCGCCTTGGCTGTAGGAGCGCGCGAGGGGATCTTCTACATCCGGCGCGAGTATCCCCTGGCCGTCCATCGGGTTCGCGCGGCGATCGGCGAGCTTGAGCGGCGCGGCTGGCTCGGCGAGCGTCTCCTGGGCAAGGGCCCGCCTCTCAGGATCCGGATCGCGGAGGGCGCAGGAGCCTTCGTGTGCGGCGAGGAGACCGCCCTGATCGCCTCGATCGAAGGCCGACGAGGGACGCCCCGGCTCCGGCCGCCGTTTCCCGCCCAAAGCGGCCTGGACGGCAAACCGACCCTGATCAACAACGTCGAGACCTTCGCCCTGGTCCCCTGGATCATTCGGCGCGGGCCGGATCGGTTCGCCGCGATCGGCTCCAAAAACAGCAAAGGGACCAAGGTCTTCGCCCTGGCCGGCGCGGTGAAGCGAGGCGGCCTCATCGAGGTGCCCATGGGCGTCACCATCCGGGAGATCGTGGAAGAGATCGGCGGCGGCGCGCGCGAAGGCCGTTGGAAGGCGGTCCAGATCGGCGGCCCTTCCGGCGGCTGCGTCCCGGAGCGCCTGGCCGACACGCCGATTGATTACGACTCGCTTCGCGAACTAGGCGCGATCATGGGCTCCGGCAGCCTGGTGGTCCTGGACGAGAGAACCTGCATGGTGGACATCGCCCGTTATTTCCTCCGCTTCACCCAGGATCAATCCTGCGGCAAATGCACCTTTTGCCGCATCGGGTCAAAACGGATGCTCGAAATCCTCGATCGCATCTGCGAAGGCCGAGGCCGCTCGGGCGACCTGGAAGAGCTCGAACAGTTGGGGCGGCAGATCAGCGCCGGCAGCCTCTGCGGCCTGGGGAAAACCGCGCCCAACCCGGTCCTGACCACGCTTCGCTATTTCCGCGACGAATACGAGGCTCACCTTCAGGGTCGGTGCCCGGCGGGCAAATGCACGGCGCTGATCCGCTACGTGGTGACCGACCGCTGCGTGGGATGCACGCTCTGCGCCCAGCATTGCCCAGTGGGGGCCATCCCGATGACGCCATACAGGAAGCACGAGATCAACGACGATCTCTGCACCCGTTGCGACACCTGCCGGACGGTCTGCCCCTACGAGGCAGTGGAGATCCGATGAGCTCGACAGTCACTCTCACCATCGACGGCCGAACGGTGGAAGCGCCGCAAGGCGCCACCGTCCTGGAAGCCGCCCGCATGCTGGGCGTGGAGATTCCCACTCTCTGCCACTTCCCCGGCCTGCCGCCTTCCGCTTCGTGCCTGGTGTGCCTGGTCAAGATCGACGGACGCATGGTCCCCTCCTGCGCCACCGTGGCGGAAGAGGGCATGAAGGTGGAGAGCGAAACCGAGGAGGTGTTCGAAGCCCGGCGGACGGCGTTGGAGCTGCTTTTGAGCGATCACACCGGCGATTGTCTTGCTCCCTGCCACCGCATCTGCCCGGCGCAACTGAACATCCCTCTGATGCTCCGGCACATCCAAAACGGCCAAGTAGAAAAGGCGCTGCAGACGCTCTGCGGAGCCGTCTCCCTGCCCGGCGCAACCGCCTGGCTTTGCCCGGCCCCCTGCGAGAAAGGCTGCCGGCGCGGGGTGTGGGACGCCCCGACTGCAATCCGGGACGAAGAGCGTTTCCTAGTCCAGACCGAACTGGAGAAAGGCTGGACAGTTCTGCCCGAGAAGGATCCGCCCCTCGAGCGGACGGCGGCGGTTGTAGGCGCGGGGCCGACAGGGCTCGCGGCCGCGTGGCGGCTTGCCCGCGGGGGCGCGCGGACGGTCCTTTTTCATCGCGGCGAAAAGGGAGGCGGTTCGTTGCGAGCCGAGACGAAGCGCGGGACGTTGCCCGCCGAGGTTCTCGAGCACGAACTGGCCCGCCTCCGCGCGCTCGGCGTCGAATTCTGTCCTCGGACCGAGTTGGGAAAAGACGTTTCGTTGGAGGCCCTTCGGGAAGAATTCGACGCGGTGATCCTGGCCCTCGGCCCCTCAGGCCGGGAACAGGCGGGGCGGCTTGGGCTGGCAAGCGGGCCCGCGGGCTTGCGCGCCAAGCCTCATACCGGCGAGACAGATCTACCCGGCGTGTTCGCCGCCGGGGCGGCGGTCAAGCGGACGCCGCATATCGCCCGCACCCTGGCTGAGGGACAGAACGCGGGGGAAGCGGCGATCGCGTGGCTGCGAACCGGCCGCGCGGCGGCCCCGGCGCGGCCATTCTCGAGCATGACGGGCCGGGTGGAACGGAAGGAGCTGCCCGACTTTCTCCGCCTCGCCGGGCGGATCCCGCGAGTAAGTCCTGCGTCGGAAACGGGAGTGTTCCGTCCGGCAGAGGCCCGCGCCGAGGCGAGCCGGTGCCTGCATTGCGACTGCCGCTCGGTCGGCGCCTGCAAGCTCCAGCGCTACGCCGAGCAGTACGGAGTCAATCCGAAACGCTTTTCCGGCCGACAGCGGATGGAGATCGACGCGCGCCGCGGGGAAGCGCTCTTCGAGCCGGGCAAATGCATCCTCTGCGGAATCTGCGTTCAGATCGCCGAAAGAGCTCGGGAGGAACTGGGACTGACTTTCATCGGCCGGGGCTTTGATGTCCGCATCGGCGCGCCGTTCAGCGACGCGATTGCCGACGGCCTTCGGCGCGCGGCCCGGGAATGCGTCGCCGCCTGCCCCACCGGAGCGCTGACGTTGCGGGAAGAAACGGCGGTTCCGCCTCCCAGCCTGGATCGCTTCTCTCCGACGCCGGAGAACCGGGCGCCGGACGCGTGATTTGAAGGTTGCCCCCGACTCAGGCGGCGCCATGTTGAGCGCATGAAAGTCGGTGTTGTAGGAACCGGGTTGGTCGGCAGCTCCGCCGCGTACGCAATCGCGCTGCGGGGAGACGCCAACGAGTTGGTCCTGGTGGACATCCGCCGAGAGGCGGCGCAAGCCCACGCCGAGGACATCCTCCACGCCACGCCCTTCGCCTCCCCAGTGCGCGTCGAAGCTGGGGATTATCCGGCCCTGCGCGGGGCGAACGCGGTGATCCTGGCCTGCGGCGCAGCCCAAAAACCGGGAGAGAGCCGGCTCGAGTTGTTGGAGCGCAACGCAAGGGTTTTCGCCCAGGCAGTTCCCCAAGTCCGCCGCGCCGCGCCGGACGCCATCCTGCTCATCGCCTCCAATCCGGTGGACATCATGACCGAGCTGGTCCAGCGATGGGCCGGGCTGCCGGAGGGACGGGTCATCGGCTCGGGCACGATCCTCGACACGGCGCGGTTTCGCGCGCTGCTGGGCGAGCAGTTGGGCGTTTCGCCTCAGTCGGTCCACGCCTATGTCCTGGGCGAGCACGGCGATTCGGAGGTGCTGAGCTGGTCCAGCGCTCGGGTAGGCGGCATTCCCCTGGAGGCGTTTGCACAGCAGAGAGGACGCCTGATCACAGGAGAAGTCCGGGCTCGGATCGACGAAGGCGTCCGCCGCGCCGCTTATCGGATCATTCAAGGCAAAGGAGCCACCTATTATGGAATCGGCGGAGGACTGGCGCGGATCATTCGGGCTATCAGAGACAACGAGCTGGCCGTGATCACCCTCAGCGCCCCCAACCGCACGCTGGAAGACGCGCCCCGGGTTTGTTTCTCCCTGCCTCGGATCGTGGGCCGCGCGGGCGTCATCGGAGCCCTGCGTCCCGCGCTCTCGGTCGAAGAAGAGGCCGCTCTGCGCCGGAGCGCGGAGATCCTCCGCGGGGCTGTGGCGCGGCTTGACAACGTCTGAGCCGGCCGCTCCCGCCTTCAAGGCGAGGCTTCCTCTTCGTCGCCGAACCGGAAGGCATACAAGTCGCACTCAGTCATCACGAATCGGAGGCGCACAGGCGCGCCCGCCAACTGGCTCAGATCGGGATCGCCCTTCCACCGAACCCGTTGCCGGATCTTGTCGCCGATGATCGGCGGACAATCTTCGAGCCGAAAGCCGGGGATCGGCGCGCCTCGGCTGTCCCGGATCTCCGCCCGCAGGCTTCCGGCCGCGGAGCAACTGTAGTTCACAAACAACCGGGACCCGGAGAACGTAAGCGGCTTGGTAAGCAGCTCCCCTTGCGCCGCGCCGGCCCGGACGGAAATGAAGCCGTCGATCCGGAGGGTGTAGCGGCAGCCGTCTTTATGGTAGATCGACATCTCTGCGGGACCGGCGGGCACGACGTTGAGGGCGACGTAATTGGCTCGGTTTCCCCAGCGGGCAGGGTCCAGCCCGGGACGGATGAACGCCTCCACGAAAAGGCGGGCAAACTCGACGTCTCCGGCCCGCGCGGCCATGAAAAGAATGTCCGTGGAATTGCCGCGGTTCGGCATGAACCTGGTGGGCAGGGCGATGTAGATGTGGGGCGCGCGGAAATAGGGATGGGTCTGGCTCGTGTAGAGATGCTCCCCGGGCCGGTTCGGATTGGTCGGAACCGGAGGGGCCCACCGCAGGAAATCTTCCGAAGTCGTTCGACTGACGGTCCGCAACCGGCCGTGGGGAGTTCGCCAGGAGCGGAAGTAGCATACATAGCGGCTTTCCGCCTCCGACCAAAAGGAAACATTCTGCGAATCGAAGGCGTAATCGGTCGAGGTGATGACCGGCTTGTCCCGGAGTTTTCGCCAATGGACGCCGTCCGGAGAGGCGAAGGCATAGAGCCCGCCGCTCCCCTTGGTTCCGCCCAAGGCCTTAAAGCGCTCGCTGCGGGGCGTTCCCGGGCGCGCGTCCAGAAAAGGGCAAAAATTGTGGCTGCATGCGTCGGCGCCGTCCCAGATCACGTTTCGCCCTCTGGGGCTTTCTACGTCGCACACGCCCAGATCCGGAAAACGCCACTCGCAGCCGTCACGGCTTTCCGCGTAACAGGTGATTTCTCCGGGGTTTCCATCGTTCCAGGGGCCGGAGTAGCCTTTGCGGTAGTCCCTGTAATAAGCCCGGTAAAGATCGCCGTCCTTGATGACCGTCGTGTACGCGATGGGCAGGGGGCTTTGGGGACGCGGCTGCCTTTGGGGCTCGTGGAGACGCAGCGCCGCCCCGTCGAGCTTGTCAATGAGCAGGCGGTCCACAAACAGCTCGAGCCGCCGGCCGATCGGGATCGGCCGGATCGGGGGGGGCGTCCGGATCCTGAGGCCGGGCGCTCAAGGCGCACAGGAGAGCCAAGGCGCAGGCCGCCGGAGCAAGGCGGAGCCGCGTTGGTCGCAGGGCCGTGTCTTTTTGCCGATTGGTCGGACCAGGATGTTGCCGCCGAGCAGGTTGATTCACGGAGCAAGATTACCGGCGCGGGAGGATGAGGAAAGTTCCGATCCGGCAAATCATGAAAGCGGCTCCAATTCCGGGAGAAGCCGCGGAGCCGGCAGATCGGGGCGGCTGGCTCGAAGCGTTTTTCCCAGACCGCTCTTTTTCCAGAGCCTCGGAATCTCTAGTCCGCCCGCCTTTGAGTTTGCCTCGCCCCGTCCTGTTCGCATCATCAGGCGGGTGATTGAGGTTGAAGATGTCAGTTTCAGCTATCCCGACGGCCGCCAGGCCGTGCGCGGCGTCAGCTTCCGCGTGCGTCCCGGAGAAACGGTGGGCCTGGTCGGTCCGAACGGAGCAGGCAAATCCACTCTGCTGCTGTTGTTGAACGGGCTGTTGGGCGTTCCCGGACGAACGGGCCGCATTCGCGTGGGGGGAATCGAGGTGGAAAAATCCCGCCTGTCGGCCGTGCGACGGAAGGTCGGATTCTTGTTCCAGGATCCGGACGACCAACTATTCTGCCCCACCGTGGGCGAGGATGTGGCGTTCGGCCCTGCGCAATTGGGCTTGAGCGAGGCGGAAATCGCCGAGCGAACGCGGCGCGCCCTGGCAAGCGTGGAACTGGAAGGCTTCGAGGATCGGATTCCTCAACGCCTAAGTCTGGGTGAAAAGAAGCGGGTATGCCTGGCGGGCGTGCTGGCGTGCGAGCCGGAAGCGCTCGTGTTCGACGAGCCCACCGCCAACTTCGATCCGCGCGGGCGGCGGGAGTTCATTAGGCTGTGCCGCAAGCTGCCGCAGAGCAAGCTGATCGCCAGCCACGACCTGGAAATGATCCTCGCCCTTTGCGGACGCGTGCTGGTGATGGACCGGGGCGAGTTGGTCGCCGAAGGCCCCGCGGCGGCGATCCTCGGCGACGAGCCGCTCATGCTGGCTCACGGACTTGAAAAACCCCACAGCCTCTTGCATCCCCATCCCCACGGAAAAATGCCGGTCGTCGAAAAATGAGTTCCTCGCCCACGCCGCGCCGATCCCAAACCGTCCCCTCCGTGGTTCCAGGCCGAGCCGTCTACCAGCTCACTTCGCTCATTGATCGGTTGGACTCGGGGCGGATGTTTCCCGAACCCCGCCCGCTTGAGATCGAGTTGGGCTCCGGGGACGGCGGCTTTCTGGTCGCCTACGCCGCCCGGCATCCGGAACGCAATTTCCTGGGAGTGGAGCGCCTGCTGGGACGGCTGCGAAAGCTGGACAAGAAAATTCAGCGGGCCGGCCTGTCGAACGCCTTGGGGATTCGCATCGAGGCCCGGTACTTCCTCCGCTACCTCTTGCCCGACGCCTGCGCGCGGGCCTTGCACGTTTACTTTCCCGATCCGTGGCCGAAGAAGCGTCATCACAAACGGCGTCTCGTGAACGCGGCGTTTGTGATCCAGGCCGCGCGGGTTCTCGAACCGGGCGGATTTGTCCACCTGCGAACCGACTCTGCGCCCTACTTCGAGCAGATGCTCAAGGCGTTCGCCGAGGAAGGGCGTTTCGAGCGCGTCGAGCCCCCGGAGGAGCTTGTGTCGGTTCCCACCGATTTCGAGCGCGAGTTCGCGGCTCAGGGATTGCCCATCCACCGCGTTTCGTACAGAAAGAAGCCGCAGCCGGCGGCTGAAACGGATCTCACACGTCGATAAAGTCGTCGTCCGGCCGGTCCAGCCTTCGGCGGGCGCGCCGCTCCTCCTCGGAGAGGATGCGCGCCGCCCGTCCCGCGCCGATAAAGAGGTTGGCGATCAGGCTCACCAAACTGATCACCAAACTGCCCCAAAAGGCGGACCAGAGGCCGGCGACCGTGAAACCCTTGACCACGGCTCCCACCACGTAGAGGAGGAGCGCATTGATGAGCAAAGCGAACAGCCCGAAGCTGAGAATAATCAACGGCAGGGAAAGCCACAGCATGATCGGGCGCAGAAAAGCGTTCAATGCGCCGAGGAGGAGGGAGGCGAGCAGCAACGCGCCGCCCGATTCGCAATCGATTCCCTTGATCACGCCGGCGGCGGTCATTACCGCCAAGGCTGTGACCGCCCAACGCTGGAGAAAAGCCTTCCAAGGGCTCGGCTCATACGGATCATGCCGCATCATTCGCTCCTCCTTCCTTTTCCGCGCCCGAACCGCGAACCGCTCCGGGGCTTCAAGGGCGCGCTGCTTCTTCAACCGAAAATCTGCGCGCAAACTCCTGCGGTGTCGACCTCGAACCGGCGGGCGAGCGTTGCCTCGCCCCGCTTCAGGCGAGGGCAGAGCCTCCGCCTGCGGCCAGAACACGCTCTGTGGGGCGATAGCGCGCCAGAAACTCGGCGCGGAATTGAGCGAACGTGCCCGCAGCGATATGCGCGCGGATTTCCCGCATCAACTCCAAATAGAAATGAAGGTTGTGAAGGCTCACCAGCCTGAGCCCCAGGATCTCGTTCACGTTCAGCAAGTGGCGGATATAGGCGCGGGTGAAGCGGCGGCACGCGAAGCAGGAACACCCCTCTTCGATGGGAATGAACTGGCCCTTGCACGCTCCCGCTTTGACGGCGAAAGCGCCGCGGCGGGTGAAGGCCGTGCCGTTGCGGGCCACTCGCGTGGGAAGCACACAATCGAACATGTCCACTCCCCGCGCCGTCAGCTCCACGATCTGCCTGGGGGTCCCCAACCCCATCGCGTAGCGGGGCTTGTCCGGGGGGAGAAACGGCTCGGTGAGGTCCACCGCGCGCAGCATTTCCGGCTCCGGCTCGCCCACGCTGACGCCGCCGATGGCGTAGCCGTCAAACGCCAACTCCGCCACGGCGCGGGCGCAGCGCTCCCGCAGGTCGGCGTGCGCGCCGCCTTGTACGACGCCGAAAAGGGCCTGCCCTTCGGCGCGCGGCTGCTCCCGGCATTCCCGCGCCCAGCGGATGGTTCGTTCCACAGCCGCCTCCAACTCCCGGAGCGGCGCGTCGTGGGGAGGGCATTCGTCAAAAGCCATTGCAATGTCCGAACCTAGCGCCCGCTGGATCGCTATGGCTTCCTTCGGGCCCAGGAAAAGAGGCGCGCCGTCCACATGGGAGCGGAACTCGACGCCGTGAGCGCGGATCTTGCGGATTTTGGCGAGGCTGAAAACCTGGTAGCCCCCGCTGTCGGTGAGAATGGGGCCTTCCCAGCCCATGAACCGATGGAGCCCCCCGGCGGCCTGGATGATCTCAATCCCGGGGCGGATGGCTAGGTGATAGGTGTTGCTAAGGACGATCTGGGCCCCCATCTCCGTCAGCTCCCGCGGGTCGATTGCCTTGACCGTAGCTTGAGTGCCCACGGGCATGAAGACGGGGGTTTCGATCACGCCACGGCGGGTGGAGAGCCGCCCCAGGCGCGCCTTGGTGTTCGGATCGGTTTGCAGCAGGTCGAACATGATTGCCGGGCGTCCGCCGCGAGGCGGCGCGGGGAGCAGGATGCGAGCGCCCAAAGGCAAGGGCGAGAAAAAAGCGCCCCGACGCGAGGCCGGGGCGCGGAGTTGAAACATCCGTTTTGCGCGCGCTCGGGAAGGCCCCTATTTCCGGAGCAAGGCCGAGGTGCGCTGGGCGAGCCACTCCCAATCCGGACTGCCGTCCACCCGCTTCCGGGAAACATTATGGTTGATAACCTTGGTGCGCGGGTCCACCCACTTGTGGATTTCAGAGTGGCCGTCGGCAAAAGCCAACCCGCACGCCATGTTGTGGTAAGTCCCCGGCCAATCAATCCATTCGGCGCGCTCCATGCCCACCGCAAATCCGGCGTCGTTGAGGCTGTCCGCATCCTCATCCAGCAGGACCCAGGTCATCGAGGGGCCCGGATCGACAAAGTCGGTCGTCTTGCCGTAAGTCCGCCATTTCTGCCCCAGCCTGTGGCTATGGTTGTTGTCGAGCCACGGACCGTTCACGGCCACCTTGCCGCCCTTGTACGGATTGGTCCCCACCGCCTGGATCATGGAAAAAGTTCGGGCGGCCGGAACCTTCTTGCCCTTCTTGGAAGGATCAGAGCCCTGATAAAGCCCGATCCGCTTGTCGGCGGGACAGTGGAAGATCTTGGTCTCGTTGCCGATGTAAGGCGCCAGAAGGGCGC
>JAGHDA010000138.1 GCA_021160185.1 Verrucomicrobiota bacterium | reverse complement strand
GGGTTCTTTTAACGCGATGCGAACGCGCGCGCTATCTCGAATCGCGGCTTACTGCGACCGGCTGCTCAACCTGAGCGCCTTCCGGGACTGGAGCGGAGCCCTCAACGGCCTGCAGGCGGAGAACGACGGCCGCGTCAGCCGTCTGGCCGCCGCGGTGGACGCGGGGCCGACCACGCTCCGCATGGCGGCCGAGGCGGGCGCGGACCTCCTCCTTGTGCACCACGGGCTTTTCTGGACGCCGCGGCAACCGTGGACCGGCCCCGCCCGCCGCCTCTTCCGGTTTCTGACAGAGCACAACCTGGCCGTGTACAGCGCCCACTTGCCCCTGGATGCCCACCCCGAGCTGGGCAACAATATCGGCCTCTGCCGCGCCCTCGGATTCCGGAATTCGGCCCCGTTTCTGGAATCGCCCGAGCGCGGCTGCGCTCTGGGCTTGCGCGTTCGCAGCCGGATCAGCCGCGAACGCCTCCTCTCCAGGATCGAGTCGGCCGTGGGAACGGCGCCGCGTCTTATCCCCCACGGCCCGGCCCTTTGCCGTTCGATCGGGATAGCCGCGGGGGGCGCGGGCGAACTGCTCGCCCAGGCCGCGGCCGAAGGCGTCGACACCTTCATCACAGGCGAAGGCCCGCACTGGACCTTCACTCTGGCCGAGGAGCTGGGCGTGAACGTCTTTTACGCCGGCCACTACGCCACCGAGACCTTCGGCGTGCGCGCCCTTGCGGAACACCTCTCCCGGCGGTTCCAGTTGCCCTGGAGCTTTCTGGACCGCCCCACCGGGCTCTAGCGGGGCGCGGAAGGCGCCGCCGCGGCCGGGAGAAAAACGCGAAATAGACAAATCGGGCGGCTGCGGCCGTCTTCAAGGCAAAGGGATGGCCGGCAAGGAAGAATTGAGGCGCTTGTACGACGCGCATGCGGAGGCGTTGTTTCGCTTCCTCCTGAGCCTGACGCGTTCGGAGGAGGAAACGCGGGAAGCGCTGCAGGAAGTGTTCGTCAAGCTGGCGCGCCGGCCGGGCTTGCTGCGGAAGGCGCGGGACGAGCGAGCCTATCTGCTCCGCATGGCGCGCCGGGCGGCGATCGACCGGATCCGCAGCCGCGCTTCGGCGCGGCGGTTGGCGGAGCAAGCGGCCGCCGAGGCGCAAGCCGACTCTCTTTTCGTGAAAGCGGCCGATCCGGATGAACAGGCCTTCCGGGAAGCGGTCGCGGCGGCTCTGGCCGAACTGCCGCCGGAGCAGCGCGCCGCTGTTCATCTGAAACTTTGGGAAGGGCGCACCTTCGAGGAAATCGGGAAGATTCTGGGAATCTCTCCCAACACCGCCGCGAGCCGCTACCGATACGGGTTAGACAAACTGCGTCGCCGGCTCCGTCCTTTGTACGAGGAGATTCGATGAAACGGGAAGATCCATTGGAAGAACGTCTCCGCCGGTTGGAATGGCGACCGCTGCCTGAGAACTGGCGGGAGGAGATCTTGGCCGCCGCCGGAGACAATCGCCGCCCGGCGGCGGACTGCGCGGGTCTTCTCCGGCGGGTCAAGCCCCTCCTGAACGAACTGCTCTGGCCCAGCCCGCGAGCCTGGGCGGGGCTCGCCGCCGTATGGGTGGCGCTGCTGGCCGTAAACCGAATCTTCGCGCCGCCGCAGGAAACGGCGTCCGCCAAGTCCTGGCGCCCCCCGACCGACATGAAAACGGCTCTCGAAGCCCGCCGGAAGCTTTGGGAGGAGTTGGGCGGATGGGAAGGAAAACGGCAGGCCGCCCAACGTGAGTCCCGGAACCCCGGCCCACAAAGCCGGAGGCGTGATCAAACCCTCAACGCATAACTCATGATGACGAATAACGAAAACAACAAGGCCGGTTGGAAACGGCCGGCGCCTGGTTCGCCGCTTTTCTGGTTCAGCCTCCTCGGTCTCGTCCTGTTTTTAGCCGCCTTTGCATTTTGGGAGCCCGCCGAAACGGTTGGCGCGCGCCTGAGGGACGCTTTCCTCATCACCCTGGCGATAGTGGCTGCAGCAGCGTTGGGGAGGCTGTTCGTGCGTTGGGTTCGCCGGCCCGGCAACCTCAAGCGGTTTCTCTTCGGCCTGGCCGTTGTGATCACACTGGTTGCGGCGATTTGCATAGAAGAAAACATCCGAGGATGGTTGGCGTGGAAGCGTTTTCAACGCGAGGCGGCCGCTCAAGGCATAAGCCTGGAACCGCAGTCCGTAATCCCCCCGTCCGTGCCGGACGAAGAGAATTTCGCCATGGCACCGATTTTCAAGGATCTGCGGCTTATGCTGGATCCGGAGTGGGTGGCTAACCCGGCGGGACATCCCCGCCCCACCGGCCAACTCGCGCGCGTTGAGTTTCGTCCTCGCGCGAAGAAACGCGAAAACTTCGGGAGGGATTGGCAGACAGGGAAAAGGGCCAACCTGGCCGCCTGGCAGAAGGCCTACCGGGAAGATCCCGATTTCCCCTCGCCGCCTCAGCCGGGATCGCCTGCGGAGGACGTGTTGTTCGCTCTGAGCAAGTTCGATCCGGTCGTGAACGGGCTGCGCGAAGCCGCCCGGCGGCCGCAATCGCGGTTCCCGGTGCATTACGAACAAGGCTTCGACGCGCCCATGAGCCATCTGCGGCCGCTGCGAACGCTGGTCTCTTTGCTCTCGCTGCGCGCCACGGCGGAGCTGGCGGCGGGGCAAAGCGAGCAGGCTTTGGCGGACACGCTTCTCATTCTCCGGATAACGGAAAGTCTTCGCAGCGAACCTTTCCTGATCTCGCACCTTGTCCGGTTGGCAATGCTAGAAAACGCCTTGGCCCCTGTATGGGAAGGCTGGGTCGACCATCGTTGGAATGAGGAACAGCTTGCGGCGTTGGAAGAAGCTCTCGGGAAATTGGATTTCCCGGCCGATTGCCGCCTGGCCTTCCATGGGGAGTTGGTGTTCAGCGAGCTGTACGTAGACGCGGAAGTCCGACCGCGGCCCTTCATCTCGTTGATGCTTCGGGGCTGGGTGTACCAGAACAAGGCGGCCCTGGGCCGGTTGTACCTGGAGTCGTTGCTGCCGATCATCGACGCGAAGGCCCGCGTCATCTCGCCCGCTGCGGCGAGAAAGGCGCAGGAGATCCGCCGTCGCATTTGCACGCCGCGGAGACCTTGGAATTTCATGGCCGCCATGCTTGCTCCTCCCTTGGAGACCTCCCTCATGAGGTTCGCTTTTGGCCAGGCCCACGCGGATCTGGCCCGCGCGGCGATCGCCCTCGAACGCTTTCGCCTGGCCCGCGGGAGCTACCCGGAAAGTCTCGACGCCGTGGCTCCCGAGTTTCTCAAGAAGCCGCCTCACGACATTGTCAATGGCGGCCCGTTGAAATATCGCCGCGTCGGCGACCGGTTCCTCCTCTACTCCGTGGGGTGGAATGAAACCGATGACGGCGGAACGATCAGTGTAAGCGGCAAGGGCGCCCTGCAGCTGGACCAAGGCGATTGGGTCTGGCCGTTGCCCTCGTCGGAAAGCGGCAAGCCTGCGCGCCCAGGCGTGGATTGAGCCTGGACCGGCGCGCGAGCCGGCTTTATCATAAGCGGGAGCCGTGCGCCGGATTCAGCGGGCATACGAGAATCGCTTCCGCGCTCTGGCGGAAACGTTAGGGGCGCGGCGTCCGGAGAAGGCGCTCGCCTGGTTCCGCCGCCGCGCGAAGGCCAAGGCGGCCGGAAGCCGCGGGCCGGAGTGGCGCGGATGGGAAGAGGCCTGGCGGGAAGCCCAGGCGCGGGCAAACCGCTCGCCGCGTCGGGCGGGGCGGTTTCAGGAACGGCCGCCGCTTCGTCCCGAGGAAACCCGGTTCCGCTGCGACGCCGGCCTCGGCGGCCTGGCCCGGTGGCTGCGGGCGGGCGGCTACCCCGCGGAATGGTCGCCGGAGATGGACGACGAGGAATTAGTCCGCAGAGCGATGGCCGAAGAGGCGGTTCTGGCGACCACGGACAGCCTGCTGATGGAGCGCCGCCTGGTCCGGGACGGTTGGGTTTGCGCCCTGTGGCTGCCGCCGGCGCTGAGTCCGGCCCAGCAGCTGGCACGGACGCTGAGCGAGTTGGGCTTGCCTCTCCTGCCTCCCCGATGCATGCGCTGCGGCGGGCGTTTGGTCCGACGCTCCAAGCAGGAACTCGCCGACCGGATTCCCCCGCGCACCTTTCGGTGGCTGGAAGAGTTCTTCGTATGCGAAGGGTGCGGGGGTCTCTTCTGGAAAGGAACGCATTGGCAGCGGATCGAGCGGGCGCTCGCCGAAGCGGCTTCCCTTCGAGACCAAAGGGCGGCTCCGCCGCTTCGCCCCCCGGAGAGCGAAGAATGAGCCAGAGCGAACAAGCGAAAAGCGGGCAGGCCTCGGGGCGGAAACCGAGGCGGACGTTCTGGGTGTTCGTGCGCCATAGCGGCTGTCCCTTTTGCCATCGCTGGCTGGAACGGCTCTCCGGCTTTTTGCCGCGGCTCCGGGAGAAGGGCGTGGCGGTGAAAGTGGCGCATCCGGGAAAGCCGGGCGACCTGGAGCCGGCGGCCGAGCGGCGCGGCGTGGGCGGAGTTGAAATCGTGGCCGACCCGGGAGGGGAGCTTTTCTCCCTGTTCGGCTTTCCCCGAGGCGGCGTGGGCCAGTGGCTCGGGCCGCGCGTCTGGCTCGAAGGCTTCCGCGCGGTGGTTCGCGAGGGATGTCCTGTGGGCCTGCCTCGGGGCGATGTGGCCCGGCTGGGAGGAGTGGCGGTCACAGAAGGCGAACGAACGCTTTACCTCTGGGTTCAACCCCATTCTGGAGCCGAGCCGCCATGGGAAGAGGCGATCGACCAATGCCTGGCCGGGTTGGCCGACGAGGACCAGCAAGGGCCCCGCGAAGCTTGAAGCCGCTCTCGGGACGCCTCTGCCTCAGAATCGAAAATCGAAACCTTTTCCGCTTCTGGGGGTTGCGCAATAGGACGCTTTGCTTAGGTTTTCCCCATGGATTGGCAAGAGGCGATGACGCTCGGCCTGGTCGCCCTCAGCGCCTTGTGGTTGGCGGGGAAGGGATGGCGGCGCTGGCGGCGCGGAAGCGCGACGGGGCTTTGCGGCTGCGCAGGAGGCGCCTGCGGCGCGCGGCGGCCCATGATCCTGCGCGGGCGAAAAGGCGCTTCGCCCCAGCAGCTTCCAGGGCGCTCCGGAACGGCGCTTTCTGCGGAGGAGCGCAGACTTGTCGCCCTTCGAAGCGATTGATAGGATTTAGAGAATGGCGGCGAACCATATCTACATGGCCTCGGCGTTCATCCGGTGCGCCGGATCGGAGCCGACGGGCGGAAGCAACGGGGCATGGTCGCCCCCGGTGGACGCCTACCTCACCGAACGGGCTTTCGTGGTCAAGGCGGAGTTGGCCGGCGTTCGCAAAGAAGACCTGGAGCTGGTGGTGGAAGGCGGGTTGCTCCGCATCCGCGGCCGCCGTTATGACGACTGCCGCGAGGGGCAATGTCGGTTTTCGATCGTAGAAATCGATTACGGGCTTTTTGAGCGGGCGGTGGCTTTGCCGCCGGAATGCGACCCGACCAGGGCCAAGGCCTCCTACGCCGACGGCTTCCTGCGCGTCGAGGTTCCGATTCGCAAGAGAGAGCCCGCTCCGCCCCAGCGGGTTCCGGTCGAGTCAGGAGAATAAGCCGCCTTTCCTCGCCCCCTCGGACGGACGGGATGGAGAAGAGAAGAGGGCGCGCCTCCGCGAAGGGCCGACGTTTACGCTTGTCAACGCGCTTCTCCGGAAAGAATGGATTTTTTGCCTCAAGAGCCCATCCATATCGCCGACGCCGCCGATTCGGAAAGCGGCGGCAAACAGTCCCAGCAGCCTTCCAGCGTCGCGTTGCCGGCGGCCTTGCCCATCCTCGGACTGACCGACGTGGTCATCTTCCCGGCGATGGTGACTCCGTTAGCGGTGGAGTCCGGCTCCAGCCTGCGGCTCATCGACGACGTCATCGCGGGCGACCGTCTGGTCGGCTTGGCCCTTCAGAAAAATCCGGAAACAAAAGAGCCTGCTCCCGAGGAGCTGCACACCGTCGCCTGCCTGGGCCGGATCCTTAGGATGCTCAAGTATCCGGACGGCACGGCGCGGATCCTCGTCGAGGGGCTGCGCCGAATCCGGATCTACGAATGGGCAAGTCGGGAGCCCTACCCGCGCGCTCGGTGTGAGATCATCCCCGAAGAAGTCGAAGACTCGCTGGAGCTCGCCGCCCTGGCCCGGAGCGTAAAGGAGAAGTTTCAACAGATCGCCGAACTCTCTCTGGCCCTGAACGACCAGGTTCGCGCGGCGGTGATGCACGCTGAGCAGCCGGGGCAGTTGGCGGACATGATCGCCGCCAACGTGCATCTGAATCTTTCCGACCGTCAGAAACTGCTGGAGATCGCCAACGTCAAGGAGCGCCTCAAAACCCTTCTCCGGCTGCTGATGCGCGAGGCGGAGCTGCTGGAGCTGGGCTCCAAGATCCAGAAAGAGGCTTCCTCCTCGATGAGCAAGACCCAACGGGAGTTCTTCCTGCGCGAGCAGCTCAAAGCCATCCAGAAAGAGCTTGGAGAGGGCGAATGGGAGAACGAACTGGAAACGCTGGCCGAAGAGCTCCGCAAGGCGGATCTGCCCGAGGAGGCGCGCAAGGCGGCAATGACCGAGCTTGGCCGGCTCCGCCAAACCCCGCCCGCCTCGGCCGAATATGTAGTCCTGCGCAACTACCTGGACTGGATCGTCAATCTGCCCTGGAACGCCTCCACCGAGGACCGGCTCGATCTCCGCAAGGCGGAGGAGATTCTCGAGGCGCATCACTACGGCCTGAAGAAGGTCAAGGAGCGGCTCTTAGAGTTCCTTGCGGTAATGCAGTTAAAGCGAGACCTCAAGGGCCCCATTCTTTGCCTGGTGGGGCCGCCCGGCGTGGGCAAGACTTCCTTGGGCCGAAGCGTGGCGGAAGCCTTGGGCCGGAAGTTCCTCCGCATCTCCCTCGGCGGCGTGCACGACGAAGCCGAGATCCGCGGCTTCCGCCGGACCTACGTAGGCTCGATGCCGGGGCGCATCATCCAGGGCTTGCGCCGGGTCAAGAGCAACAACCCAGTCTTCCTGCTGGACGAGTTGGACAAAGTGGGGAGCGGCCCGCGCGGCGACCCCGCTTCCGCCCTGCTGGAAGCGTTGGATCCGGAGCAGAATCACGCTTTCATCGACCACTACCTGGACGTGCCGTTTGATTTGTCGCGCGTGCTCTTCCTGGCCACGGCCAACTGGCTGGAGCCGGTGCATCCGGCCTTGCGGGACCGGCTCGAGGTCATCGAGCTGCCCAGCTACACCGTCGAGGAGAAGCTTCAGATCGCCAAACGCCACATCATCCCGCGCCAGCTTCAAGACCACGGCCTGAAGCCGCGCCAGCTTCGCATCCGCCTCCCGGCCCTCCGCCGCCTGATTCGCGAGTACACTCGCGAAGCGGGGGTGCGGCAGTTGGTGCGAGGGGTGGCCGCCCTTTCCCGCAAAGCGGCGCGGCAAATCGTGGTCTCCGGCTCCAAATCAGTAAGCGTCAAGGCGGAGGACCTCCCGCGGCTCCTCGGCGCGCCTCCCTACCGAAACGAAACGGCCGACCGCATCACGGAATGCGGCATCGCCATCGGTCTGGCCTGGACGCCGGTCGGTGGCGACATCCTCTTCATCGAAGCCACAAAGATGCCCGGGAAAGGGCGGTTGATCCTGACCGGTTCGCTCGGGGAGGTGATGAAGGAAAGCGCCCAGACGGCGCTCAGCCTTCTCCGCAGCCAGGCTCGGACGCTCGACATGGAACCGCCGCCGATGGATCAGGTCGACTTGCATATCCACGTGCCTGCCGGCGCCACGCCCAAGGACGGCCCCAGCGCCGGGGTGACCATCTTCACGGCGCTGGCGTCCCTCTTCGCCGGCAGGCGGGTGCGCTCGGACCTTGCCATGACCGGCGAGATCAGCCTCCGAGGCCGCGTCCTGCCGGTGGGCGGGATCAAGGAAAAGGTCCTCGCCGCCGCCCGGTCCGGATTAAAGGAGGTTATTCTGCCCGAGGCCAATCGGGCCGAATGGAACGAAGTTCCGGAAGAAACCAGGCGCGCGTTGCGGCCCCGCTTCGTGAAGCGGGCCGAGGAAGCGGCGCGTTTGGCGCTCCGGCCTCTCCCGCCGGTGAAGCGTCCCGGCGGAGGAAGCGTCCAACCCCCCGGCTCGGACGCGGCCGCAAAACGGCCCGGAAAAGAGCGGCGCGGGGGTCGAGCCCGAACCGGAGGGAATTAGATGTCAAAGGCTCGAAGACATTCCGACTCAGCGGCCGTCGAGCTCCGCCTCAGCTCGGCGGCGCGAAGCGGCCTTCGCTTTTTGTTTCTTCTCGCGGCCGCGTGGCTCGCCTTTCCGAGCGGGGGACGCGCCGCCGCGGCGGCGAAGCTCGACGGCCCCGCCTTGGCCCAATTGGTGCGGGAACAACGTCCGACGGAAGTCTTTGAAGCTTCCGGCCTTCTCCGGCTGCGCAACCCCGCCGGCAAGTGGTGGAAAGAGGTCCCGGTGCGGTTGACCGTCCAACCGTTGCCCGAGGGGTGGCAGTCCCACTACGTCGTCTACGACGCGCATGGCGCGCCGGCGGAGGAGCTCCTTGTGATCCATCAGGGAAGCAAGCCCAACCGCTATGTCTACCGACCGCCGGGAGGCAAGGTTGTCACCCTCCGAGGCGGGGAAGCCGCGGTTTCTTTTGCCGGCTCGCAATTCTGGCTTTGCGATTTGGGCCTGGAGTTCCTCTGGTGGCCGAAACAACGGATCCTAGGGAGCGAAATGCGCAAGGGCCGCCCCTGCCGGGTTTTGGAAAGCGTCAACCCTGATCCTGCGCCCGGGCAGTATGGCTCGGTCAAGAGCTGGATCGACGCCGAGAAGCTGGCGCTGCTTCGCGCCGAGGCATATGACGCCTCCGGAAAACTCCTCAAGGAGTTCAACATCGGCAGCGTGAAAAAGGTCCGCGGACAGTGGCGCGTCAAGTCGATGGAAATCCGCGACGCCCTCAGCGACGCGCGCACGCGGCT
>JAGHDA010000180.1 GCA_021160185.1 Verrucomicrobiota bacterium | reverse complement strand
GCGCTCCTGAAGTCGGCCGGAGCCCATAACGACCATGAGTTGCCGGCCACCCTGCTCAGCACACACGACGCGGTCAACGAGCGTTGGGAGAACTTTGAAGCCACGCCGGTGGTCCTCAGCATGGGCCAAGACTGGGGGGCTGGCCTGGTGCGGGCCGTTGCGGCTGACGGCTGAAGGATTCGATGCCTGGTTGGTGACGCTGACCAATGTGTCGGGCCGGGTGCGCGTCCTGGACCCGGCGGCGAAGGGGACCGCGCAGCGGTTCTACCGGACGGTGCAGGTTCCGTAGGAGGGACAAACCGGCGGCCCGAGCGCGGGGAAGGTTGCTCGAGGCCTGAGCTGTGGACTAGGCCTCGGAGGGGACGTCCAGCCGCACGGCGGCCTGGAGCGTCTGCTCAATGAGGCGTTCATAATCGGGAAAGAGCCGCGCTTCGAGGGCGGCGATCTTGTCGGCGCGCGATCGGGTCTTCGGATGGCGGCTGATGAGGGCGCAGCAATCTTTGTAAGGACGGATCGCGATTTCGTAAGTCCCGATCCGGCGGGCCAGGCGGACGATTTCCTCTTTGTCGTAGGCGATCAACGGGCGAAGGATGGGCATGCGCGCCGCTTCCGAGGCGGCGGCCAGATTGGAAAGGGTTTGGGAGGCCACCTGGGAAAGGCTGTCGCCGGTCGCCAACGCTTCCGCGCCGAGCTCGCCCGCCAGGCGTTCGGCCGCGCGGAGAATGAAGCGCCGGAACAAGACCAGCTCGTGGTCGACCCGTCCCCGCATGAGGGCGAGATCGAAAAAGGTGTAGGGCGCCACCCACAGCCTCGCGCCCAGCGTCCACCGCGCAAGGCTTCGGGCCAGCTCCCAAATCTTTGAGTTTCGGATCGCCTCGGCGTTCGGCTCGTCCGCGCTGAAGTGAAGGAAATCGACCCGGCAGCCCCGCTTGGCCAGGAGCCATGCGGCGGCGGGCGAATCGATGCCGCCGGAAAGGAGCGTCAGAACCCGCCCGGCGCAGCCTACCGGCAAGCCGCGCGGTCCGGGCAGGCGCTGGGCAAGGACCAACGATTCCCGCTCCCGCACGTCCACGTAGAAAGTGACGTCCGGGCGGGTGAGGTCCACGCGGCGCCATTGTGTTTCCTGAAGGATCGCGCCGCCCAGCCGCCGTTCCAGGTCCACCGAACGGAAAGGGAGGCGCTTGTCTCCGCGACGGACGCGCACGGCAAAGGAAGCGTTCGGGTCTTCGCGCTTCCGGGCCATGGCGAGCGCGGCGGCGGTCAACCGGTCCCAATCCGCCGCGGCCTGTTCGCCGACAAAGCCGCCGTGAGGAACCACGGTCGCCGGACCATGCCAAGCGACCCCAAAAACCTGTCCGATTGCTTCGCCGGCGCGCGCGAGCGCGGCTTCGTCCGCTTCCTCAGGAACGTCCACCAGAAGCATGCCGGGGATCGATCGAACCGCCCAGAAGCAGCCGGCCGCCTGGAGTTTTTGGCGCAGATTGTTCCGGAGCTGCCGGATGAAGTCCGGGCGGTTCGCGCCCTTCAGTCCGAGTTCTCCGTAATGGACGACGATCGCTTTCGATTCCAGGGCCTCCCTCTTTTCCATCGGGCGCATACGATGCGGCCTTGTCCGAGCCGGCACAACGCCAATCCGCGCGCTCACTGGTTCGGCTCAGGGCCGATCCGGTAGCATCGCACGCGGCCGCGGGCGTTCCTGACGTAAAGACGGCCGTCGGCCAGGGCGGGCGGCGTCCAACACCGGCCCTCCAGGGCGCGGAAGCGGGCGAGCTCCTCATATCGTTGGGGGGTTGCCCGGAACAAGGCCAGGACGCCGTCGCCGTAGAGCGCCAGGATCCCTTCGGCCGCGCCGAGCACGGATCCGGCGGCCACGTTGTCCACCGACCAGGCGACCTTGCCGGAGGCGAACTCCACGCACCGGAGCTGGGGCCGCCGGGCGTAATGACGGCTGAACCCGTACAAGTGACCGCGGATCAGCGCGGGCGGGGCCATGTGGGTTTGAAGAGCCTTGTTTGCGTAAACCGGTTTTGGCTTGCCGCTGGAAAGATCCAGGAGCGCCGCGCCGCGATCGTAGCTGGTGATGAACACGGCGGAGCCCGAGACGATCGGGTCGGCGTTGTTGTTGGCGTAGCCGGTGCGCCAAGGATAACTCCATAGCTCCCTTCCGGTTCGGGGATCGATCCCCACAAGCCGGCGCGCCGCGAAGATGAGAAGCGTTTCCTTCCCTCCAAGCCGCGCCCACACGGGGCTGGCGTAGCCGGTGGGTTGCGGACCGGTGTGCCAGAGGATCCGGCCGTCGGCGGCGTTCAGGGCGATTCCGGCCGAAGCGGCGTTGAAGTAGACGACTCCTTCTCGGACGAGCGCCGAGCCGGCGAAGCCCCATTCATTCGGCGTGACTCCGGGATTCTTCCGCAGATCGACGCTCCACAGGGCGCGGCCGCTTTCCAGCTCCAGGCAATGGATTTGGCCCCACTTGCTGATGGTGTAGACGCGTTTGCGGTCGATGGTGGGCGTCGCGCCGGGGCCGCCTTCATAATACTTCGGCCCCAGCTCCGCCCGGTAACTGTAGCGCCAGAGCTCCCGGCCGTCGGCCGCGTCGAAGCAGATCACTTGATCCCGGCCGCGCGCGTTGCCCATCGTGACGGCTTTGCCTTCCGCGACCGCGATCGAGGAGAACCCTGTGCCGACTTCCGCTTCCCAGAGAAGCGGGTGCGGACGGCGCAACCAATCCGTCGCGAGAAGCCTTTCCCGAGAGATTCCGTCCCGCCGCGGTCCGCGCCATTGCGGCCACTCTTCGGCCGCAGCGCGGCGAAGGCTCGGCGAGGCCGCGGCCAGGAAAGCCGCGAGCGCCGCCGCGCTCAGGCTCCGGTGAGAAAGCATGCGCAAGAACGGAACGATCGAGGGTTTCATGGCGCGGCAGAGTTGTCCGAGCCTGCGGCGGGGGGACTTGGGGCGTTGGTTAGCGAGGGCGCGGCGGGAGCGGCATTGGTCTTTGCAGGTTGCGCCGGCGGGGTCTCCAGGAAG
>JAGHDA010000068.1 GCA_021160185.1 Verrucomicrobiota bacterium | reverse complement strand
TCAGGAAGAAGGCGTGGAATTCATCACGCTCACTTCCCCCAAAGCCTTCCTTGCCGACGAGGAAGGCCGCCTGCGGGCCGTGCGCTGCATCCGGATGGAGCTGGGCGAGCCGGACGAGTCCGGTCGGCGGCGGCCGATCCCGATCCCCGACTCCGAGTTCGAAATTCCCATCCAGATCGCCATCATCGCCGTAGGCGCAGGGGCGAATCCCCTCGTGCAGTCCACCACGCCGCGCCTGAAGACCAACGCGCGCGGATACATTGCGGCGGATCCGGAAACGCTGCGCACCTCCCGGCCCCGAGTGTTCGCCGGGGGCGACATCGTCACCGGCTCGGCCACTGTGATCCTGGCGATGGGAGCGGGGCGCAAAGCGGCGGCGGCGATTCTCGAGTCTCTTCGCAAAGGCGAATGCGCGCTTCCCGAAACCGCCCGCAACCCCTGAGCGCCGCGGCCCAGCTCCGGAGACGGCTTGCCGCTGGAACCCGCTGGGGTTAACTAATCGGCCATGCAAATTGCGGTGGTCTCGGACATCCACGACAACCTGGACGCCCTGGCGGCGATGCTCCGCCGGGTTCAAAGCGCTGAGGCGCTGATCTGCTGCGGCGATCTTTGCTCGCCCTTCACCGCCAAGGAGCTCGGCATGGGCTTCCCGGGGCCGGTCCATGTGGTCTTCGGGAACAACGACGGCGATCGCTGGCGCATCGCGGCCAACGCGGCCAAGCGCCCGAACCTTCGCTTCCACGGCGAATACGCCGAGCTGGAATTCGCCGGCCGCCGGTTTGCCGTGCAGCACTTTGACAACATCGGCAGGGCGATCGCAGCCGGAGGCGCCTACGACGTGGTGTGTTTCGGGCACAACCACCGGAGCGAGATAAGCCGATCGGGGCGAGCTTTGATAGTGAATCCGGGCGAGCTGTTCGGGAAGCTTTCGGGGCGATCCACCTTCGCGCTGATTGATCCGGAGAGCCTGGAGGCGGAGATCGTGGAGCTTTAAGGGGCTCCCCGCCCGGCGGCGGCGCGCGCCTTACGGCATCATGTTCCGGCCCCAGTCGGGCTGCTTGATGCGGAAGGTGAGCCGCCGCACCTCGGAAACGGGAACCACGCCCCGCTGGACCTTGACCCAGCCTTCCTCCCGAAGGCTCCGCCAACCGCGGGCCCGCGCGGCGGCGCGCAACTCGCCGGTCTTGACCTCCCTGCCCAGCATGTCGGCGATCTCCTCGCTCATCACGAAGAACTCGTAGATCGCTATCCGCCCGCGCGCGCCTTTGCCGCCGCACTCGACGCATCCCGCCCCGCGGCGCGCCTTCACCTTGCTTTCCGGAACGCCGAGCACGCGCGCCATTTCCTCGCGGATGTCCGGCGGGATGTCGCGGTCGGGCTCGGCGCAGTGAGGACAAACCCTTTGAGCGAGGCGCTGGGCGATGGTGCAAACCAACGAGGCGCCCAGAAGGAACGGATCGATCCCCATGTCCAAAAGCCGCGTGGTGGCGTTGATGCTGTCGTTGGCATGGAGGGTGGAAAAAACCAGGTGTCCGGTTTGCGCGGCGCGCACGGCGATCTCGGCGGTCTCCGCATCCCGAATCTCGCCGATCAACACAACGTCCGGATCGTGCCGCAACACGGCGCGCAAGCCGTTGGAAAAAGTCAATCCGATCTCCTCCCGCGTCTGGATTTGAACCACTCCTTCAAGCTGGTACTCGACCGGATCCTCGATGGTAATGATTTTGCGTCCTTCGTCGTAGGCGTGGCTGAGGGCGGCGTAGAGCGTGGTTGTTTTCCCGCTGCCGGTGGGTCCTGTGAGCAGCACCAGCCCCTGAGGAAGCCGGGTCAGGTCCCGCAGCAGCGCCTCCTGCCGCGGCTCAAGCCCCAATTCATGGAGCTCCAGCACGAGGCTGTGCCGACCGAGAATCCGAAGGCACACCGCCTCTCCATGCTTGGTGGGCACGATGGAGACGCGCAGGTCGTAGCTTTCCCGCTCGGTCTTCATCGTGATCCGGCCGTCGTGGGGAAGGCGTTTCTCCGCAATGTTGAGCCCGGCCATGATCTTCAGTCGGGAAACCAACGCGGCGTAGACCTGCCGAAGCTGCTCGGGCACGCGCACCGGCTGGAGCACGCCGTCGATTCGATACCGCAGCTTCACCCGGGAGAAGTACGGCTCGATATGGATGTCCGTGGCGCCCATCCGGACGGCCTCGGAAAGAAGCTGGTCCACGTAGCGGGCGATTCCGGCGTTGACGGCTTTCTCATCGCCCGAAAGAGGGACCTTGAACACCACCTCGCCGCTGGTCTCGCCCCCGATGCCCGCTTCGTCCAGGAGAAGGATGGTGTCCGCGCCCAGGCCAAAGTGCTTCCGGACCGCTGCGCGGTAGCAGCTCGGCGTGGTCAAGGCGGGCTTGACGGTCCGGTTGAGCAGGAGCTGGAGATTGTTCAAGTCCGCCTGGCGCGGCGGCTCGATGAAGGCCAGCTCCGCGGTTTTTTCGTCTACTTTGAGCGGCAAGACCCGGTAGTGGTGTATGATCCGCGCGGGAAAGTTTTCCTCGTTGGGCACGCCGGGCGGAAAGGCGTATTCGCAAAGGTCCACGAAAGGCAGCCCCCGCAAATCGGCCAGCTCCCGATAGGTTTCTTCCTCGGAAACAAAGCCCAGCTCGATCACGGCCTGGTGTTGAGTGATGCGAAGCCTCTCATGCCGCCGACGGGCCAGATCGGCCTGCTGCGGCGTCAAGCGCCCCTTGGCCAGAAGCCGAGAGATGACGTCTTCGCGTCCGGCGGAGCGGTCGTTGGCGTGGGAGTTCAAAGCCATCGCGTCAGGGAGCCGGAACGGTCAGCGTCGCCGGTTTGCGGAAGGGCAGGACGTTGGTTTTGCCCTGGGCGTTGGTCAGGCTCAAAGCGTCCAAGGCGATCGCCGCGACGCGGAGGTCGGCCGCCACGACCGCGCCGTTGGTCAGGACCTGTGTCGTCTTGCCGTTCCTCACGTAGGCAAGTTTGCGGCCGTCGGAAGTGATGATGCAACCCTGGTAGAGAAGCTGAATTTGTCGCGTCGCCGGCTTGGGCGGCGGTTTTGGCTTGGGCGGCGGGGGCTTGGGCTTCGGCTTGGGCTTTGGAGGCGGCGGAATGAAATGCTTGGTGTAAAACGGGTTCACCCGATTGCTCGAAGCGGCGTTGGTTGAAGATTCGAGCCGGCGGAAAAGCGCCCGCGCCTCCTCCGCCACAAGCGGACTGGAGGGAGCGCTTTTCAGAACCGGCAACGGCGGGAGAGAGGAATCCTTCCCGCCCCAATCCAAAAGCGCCGCCGCGGCGAGCCCCAGCGCCCCGGCCGCCGTCGCCGCCAACACCGCCAGGTCTTTGCTGCCGCCGCTCATCGAACGCGCGCCTCCTTTCCAGGCCGGCTCTTCGGCAGGAAGATGCCGCTGACCGTCAACTGGGCTCTCACCTCGCCGGGGTTCGTGGGCGAAGACTTCGCCACGAAAAGCCTGCGGAGGAAAAGCGCCGGCTTGTTGGTCAATCCCGCGGCCCCGGCCGATTCGCCGAGCGCCGCCCCGGAACGGGGCAGCGCATGGATCAAGTCAAGCAGCCGATCGAAATCGCCCCGGGTTTCCAGGTACATCGGCAATTCCACCGCGGCCCGGCCGAACGGAGCGGCGGACTCGATCGCCGGCAGTTGCTGAAGGGTCTGGACCGCGCCCACCTTGGCCCAAGCGGCTGCGCGAAGAAGCTGTTCAGAAAAGAACAACCTCAGCCACAATCTTCGAGGATCGGACTCCTCTCCGGTAAACACGGGCAGCCCGTTGGTCGCGCCGGGGGAAAAGGCCTGGCCCTGTTTCTTGGCAAAGGCCGCCAGCGATTCCGCCAGGGCCTGGCGCTCGGTCTGAAAATCGATCAGGAAAAACGGCTTGCGCAACCGGCGAGCGACAGGCTCAGGAATCCGCAGCCGATCCCGGATTTCCTTCTCCGCCGCGCGGCAGGCGGCCAGGCGCTTCTCCCACAAGGCGCTTTGCTCCTGAAAATTCTCCGGCGTCAGCCCGCCCGGCAAGGCCAGCGCGCGATTCGAGGCGCTGAGCCGAAACCACAGATTCGTCACCGTCGCCTGGTCGGAGCGAATACGCTCTTTCAGCGGGCGAAGCCCGCCAAAATAGCCCATGCCCGCCGCCAGAGCCGCCAGCAGGAGGAATTGGGTTTGGCGTTGGAGGGCGCCGGCTCTCATGGCTTGGTCTTCGCGGCGGCGGGGGCGGCCTTGGCCGCAGGTTTGATATTCTTGATCCGAATCAACGGGGGCGGCTTCGAAGCGGCTTGGGCGCGATCGCCGGAGACCGCGGCGCTCCGAAACGCCCGCCCGCCGGAGACGGGCTGCGAGGCGGCCTCCGGCAGCGCGGCCCGCAACGCAAACACGCGGTTCGGAATCACCAGGTTGGTTCCCATCCAGTCCCGGCGCTCGCCGGGCGGCAGCAAGTCCACGGAGGCGAACGGCAGGCGGCGCTGCAACTCTTCCGCGATCTTCCGGAGACGCCGGCGCAAAGCTTCGCCTTGGAGAGGCAAGCAAAGCTCGCCCACGTACCCCGGCGCGGGTTCCGCTCCGAACGCCTGCTCGGCTCGATTGGTCCCCTGGCCCGGCGCCGCCGAGCCTCGCCGGTAACTCCATGCGTCCGCCGCCAACGCCAGCCACTCTTCCTCCCCAAGCCCGGCGTCGGCCCAGGCGGAAAGGAAAGCGACCGCGCCGCGGGAGTCGAGCAGGCCGCGGCGGACCGGCCGGAGCGCCTCGCAGAGGCTGCGGATCTCAGTTTGTTTCCGACCGATCTGCTCGGCGGCGGCCAAGGCCTCGCGCAAGCGGGCCGCCTTGGCTTCGAGCCGTCGCGCGTGGGACCACTTTTGGGAGGCTGCTGCGGCCAACGCGCACCCGGCCGCAACCGTCGCGGCGGCGGCGGCCAGAGCGGCCCGGCGGGCGCGCCGCCGACCCTGGCGCAACGCCGCCCAAGGCTCGGGCAACAGCGAAATCGTCCCGGCGCCGCCGCGCCACGCCGCCGCGCCCAGCGCGTAAGCCGTCCAATGCGCGGAAAGTTCCCGGCCGTCCGCGGCGCGACGCCCTTCGCCCAAAAGGCGCGTCCGTCCTTTCCATTCCCGCTTGAGGCGGGCGCGCAGAGCCGGAACGGCCGCGCCAGGCCCGCAAAGGAACAGGGGCAGCGTTTCGGCGGCGACCCCCAGCTCCGAATTGTCCTCGGCCCATTCCAGGATCACTCGTTCCAGCCCCTTGCGCCATTCCTCAAAAGCCTGCGATGCCGGTTCGGGCAAAGAGGCTTCCGGCCCCAACGCGCCGATGCGGGCCAAAGCCTCCTCCGCCGAGGCGTCTTCCCCGACCCAGGCGCGGGCGACGCGCGAGAGGCCGAGGGGAAGGCTCGTGGCGAACACGCCCTGCCCGTTCCACACGACGGCCACGGTGGTGTAATGCCGCCGCCACTCGACGAACACGGCGTTTCTTCCCCGGCGGCCCAGGGCGCGGGCCGAAGCGAACAACGCCTCCGAGCCGGGCGTCGCCTCCGCCAAAATCCAATCGGATTTCTCCGGGTCGGCGACGCCGAACCGGGCGAGGAGCCCCGTCAGCTCCTCTCTTTTGTAAAGGACGACCCGATACGGATTGGCCCGGCGGCCGAAGGGGCGGAGGCGCCTGTAAGCCACCGCCAAGGAAGCCCTTGGCAAGCCGCTTAGGCGAAGCGCTTCTTGGAGGATATGCTCCCGCGCAGCCGGCTCTCCTTCCTCAGGAACGTCAAGGAGCATCGTGATCACGCGATCCTGAGGAACGAGGATCGCCAACTCCGCTCCCCGCCAGGCGGGGAAAATCGCGTCCAAGTGGGAAGCGGTTTCCTCCATCGACAGGACGCCCTCGGCCTCCGCGTCCAGCGCATGGACGGCCTCCGCCCGGACTCCGAACCAACCGCGGCGAAGGGCCAAGAGGCGAATCTGCCGCCGCCCCGGGTCCACGACGATCAGCCGCCGCTTGCCTGAGGCGGCCTCCAAACCGCTTTGTTGGATTCCGGCGGGGGCCATTGAACGCAATCGCTCCAGGCGCTTCGGCGGCTATTGCGCAGCCGTCGGACTTGCCGGAGAAGCGCCGGCGGGGGTTTGGGGCTGACCCTCTTCGCTGGGTTGGCCTTCCTGATACACTACGTACTCGCCCTTCTCGTTCAGGATCGTGGCGGTCACGAAGATCAAAAGATACCGCGGCCGATCGACTTCCACCCGGCGCCGAAAGGCCGCGCCGATCACCGGCAGGCTCCCGAGAATAGGCACCGACTCGACGAACGTCGTCTGCTCCCGCTCGAGCACGCCGCCCAAGACCACCGTCTCGCCCGACTTGATCACCACGCGCGTGGCCATGTTCTGGGTGCGATACTCGGGCAGCCGAATGTCGAAGGTGCTGACCACGTTGCCCTGATCGTCCTTGTCGGTGATCGTGGCGAACGTGACGAGCTTGACGTCCGAATTGATCTCCGGATTGAGCGCCAGATAGATCGTCTGCCCGTCTCCGCCGATGCTCGCCAGAACCTTCAAGTTCGCCCCGGCGGTAAGTTGCGTCGGCCTGCCGGAAGGCACCAAAGCCGAGGAGGAACGGCGCTCGAGCAGCTGTTGCTTCACTTGATACTCTTCATAGTAGTACTGGACTTTGCCGTCGGAAATTGTGGCCGGCAGATTGTTGACCACGGTCAACCTGGGCGCGCTCAGGAGCTGGCTCTCCCCGCTTTGCTGGAGCATGCTCAGCGTGGCGGTCAATTGTCTTCGATTAAGGATGTTAGTAAACGTCTCGGCGATCGGCAAAGCAGGGGTTCCCACGCCGAAACCGGTGTAATCCTGAGCCTGTTCCATCGTGCCCAACAGCCGGCCCGTTTCCCAGGCCACGCCCAGTTTCAAGAAGGCGGCTTCGGTGACCGTCACAAACCGCGCCTCGATGAGGACCTGCTGAAGCGGCCGGTCGAACTCCTTCACAATCTGATCCATCACCCTCAACTCTTCGGGCGTGCCGCGGGCCACGATCACATTGTGGTCGTAGTCGATCAGGTATTTCCCCTGGAAGAAGTTAGTGATGGCCACTGCGATCGCCGGGATAGGCATAGCCAAGTCGTTGACGAACCGATTCAAATCCTCCCTCTCGGTAATAATACGCACGCCTCCTTTTTGAATCTGGGTGGTGCGGTGCACAGTTTCCGGCCCGAATTGCGCCGGCAGGATGAAGCCATGTTTGAGGTGGTAAAACCGCGTTTCTTCAAATCGCTTTTTGGCGTCGCTGGCGTCCACAATCCAGATCAAGTCCTCGCCCACTTGAAACTGCAGGTTGTAGTTGCGGTAGAGAAAATCGAAGAACTCCCGGAGCGTGACGTCTTTCAGGTTGACGCTCAGTTTCTGTTGGAAGGCCTTCAATCCCTTGTCGGCGACAAAATTGATGCCTTCGCTCTTGCCGACGTTGAAGATGATGTCCGCGAGCGTGGCGTCGTCCAAATGGATCGTGACCTTTCGATCCAGAAGGGCGGCCATGCGGCTTTGGTCGCCCTTTGCGTCCAGTTGCACGGCCTGGACGTAATTGGTCTTACCGTAGCTGGGCGGGATGTAGGGAGTGGATTCGATTTGCTCGATGGCGTCCCGAACATCCTTTCGAGGCGGCAGCCCCCGATCCTTGTGTTCGGTGAGAAGCTTCTTGATGGTGGGATTGAAAGGAGAGCTTTGGGCGTCGATCTCTCGGATCCGATCCTCGAGCGCCCGAGCCCTTTGAAGCTGCCGCTCCGTGCGCACCCAGCTCAAAAGACGCGCCACGAGCGGATCCTGGGGATCCTTCGAGACCAAGGAATTCGCCTGGGCCTCGGCTTCCTCCCATCGCCCTTCTTCAGCCAGATTGAAGACTTCTTCAATCTCCGCGTCGTGGAGAGCGCTGTACTTGATCTCCGTCTGGCGGGAACTCTTTTTCTTCGCAGGCGTCTCTTCCGGAACCGAAAAACTCGAGATCGGGCCGTTGGTGGAGGAGTCGGCGGCCGCGGAAGCGCTCGAGGCGGACGG
>JAGHDA010000480.1 GCA_021160185.1 Verrucomicrobiota bacterium | reverse complement strand
GCTTCACCTGGTCGTGATCAGCGTGGCGATCGACCTGCTCAGTCAGCTCGGCTATGTGTTTTGTGTGCTGCCCGGCCTGGCCTTGCGGATGATGTGGATCTTCGCCCTCTTGCTGGCGATCGATCAGGGCTTGCCGCCGGCGGGGGCGTTGGCCGGGAGTTGGCGCATGGCGGCGGGCGCTTGGGGCAAGCTGGCTCTGATCCTGACGGCGGCGCATCTGCCCACGCTTATCTTCGGCGGCTATGTTCTCCTGCGGATGACCGACTACACGACGGGTCTGTTGGGGCCGATGGGCGAATGGACCGGCGAGGCGCTTCGGAACCACATGCCCGAAATCGTGAAGCTTGCGGCGAAGCTGGAATTGCAAAGCGCGGTGGTGTGGCTTTTGAACATGCCCTTTGCTTTCGCGGTCGTGACTTGGACGTATGAGACGCTCAGGGGGGAGAATCGCCCGTCCGCTTGACCGCTCCGAGGCGTGGTCGTGTCTGGCGGCCAATCTGTTGGCTCTGCCCGGATTGGGCTCGGTCGCGGCCGGCCGCCGGGCGGGCTATGCGCAGATGGCTCTGGCCCTGGTCGGTTTCGGCCTGACGCTGCTTTGGGTGGGAGGGCTGGCGTGGCGCTGGGCGAAGTTCGGCGAGCCGCCGCGGATGGGCGGGCGGCGCTTTTGGGCCGGCCTGGGGGGGATCGCCGCTTTCGCCGCGGCGTGGGCCTGGGCGTTGGGAACGAGCCTGGAGCTGTTGCGGCAATCCCGCGAGCAGCGTCCGAACGCTTCAGCCGCGACCGATCCCAAGAGGCCGAACCCTCCCCCGGTGTTGTGATCCGGGCTCACTCCGGCCGCCGGGGCTCGAAATCGCTCGGGCTGACCCAGCCCGCCCGGAGTTTTTCCCCCTTCATATAGCGCTCGTAGAAATTGCGGTCCTTCTCGTTGGCGTAGGGATATTGCTCGAAAACTTCTCCCCGGCCGAGCATTCGCGGATCGCCCTGGCGGCGCAGGGCGGCGAAGAGCCGATCCCGCAACGCCGCCTTCCGCGCTTGCCACGCCGGATTCGCCGCCAGGTTGCGGATGCAGTCCGGATCGGCCCGCAGGTCATAGAGCTCCTCGCCGGGCCGCTTGCCGAAGCAAAGCGTCCAAAACCGTGCGTTTTTGCCTTGGCGGCGGAGCTGGAGCACTTGGGTTTTGGCGGGGCTGCCGTCGCAGTTGAGGTAGCCGGTTTCCGGATTGCCCGCGGGCCAACGGCTCGGCTCGAAGTTCCGGATGTAGAGAAGCCCGTCCTCGAAGATCCCGCGGATGGGGTAGCCCCAATCGTGCGGTCGGCCTACATCGTGCCGCTCCTTGCCGATCAACACATGGTCACGGCGCGGATTGACCGTTCCAGCTTTGTCGCTGAAGAAGATGTCCGTCAGGCTCCGCCCCGGCGACGGCGCCATGCCGGTTTGATCCCATGCAAGCCCGGCCAGCTCGATGATCGTGGGGGCGATGTCGATAAAGCTTACGTAGTCGTCGATCACGCGCCCCGGATTGCGAATCCCCGCTTTCCACATCACAGCCAGCGGCATGTGGTTGGATATCTCATACTCTTGACCCTTGGCGCGCGGGAAAGGCATTCCGTTGTCCGAAGTGACGATCACGAGGGTGTTTTGCAATTCGCCCCGTTCCTCCAGAAGCCGGAGCATCCTGACCAGGTGAGAGTCGAAGTGTTCGATTTCAAACGCATAGTCCAGGACGTCGTTTCGGATCGTCTCGTTGTCCGGCCAATAGGGCGGGAGGCGGTCGACTTGATCGAGCCGCTTGCCGCCTTTGGCGACGCCCGAGCCGTATTCGTAGGCGCGGTGCGGCTCGCGCGCCCCGTACCAGAAGCAGAAAGGCTTGCCCGGGGGCTTGGCGTCCAGGAAATCCTTGAAATTCGCCGCGTAGTCGGCGGAGGAAATGCCCCGGGTCGGCGGCGGAGCCTTGCGGCGGTCGAAAGGCGTTCCGGCCAGACGCCGCGGCTTGCCCCCGCGCGTTCCGGGCCGGCCTGGCGCCCAGCCTTTGCCGGTCTTGCCCACGAAATAGCCGCGCTCGGCCAGGACTTCCGGATAGGTCAGGAATTCCTTCGGAAAGTATGGCCAGTGGTTGCAAGCGGCCTTCAACTGCCAGGAATTGCGGCCGGTGAGCAGGCAGGATCGGGAAGGCGCGCACTTGGCGTTCGGGGTGTAGGCGCGGGTGAACAAGAGCCCCTCGCGCGCCACCCGATCGAACCCGGGCGTTCGGACCCACGGGCAGCCGTAGGCCCCCATGTGCGGGTAGGAGGCGTCGTCGGCGATGCAGAGGAGGATGTTCGGCCGCGCCGCCGCGACGGCCGCCGCAGCCGCCAGGAAAAGCATGGCGGCTCCCCATGGCAACCAATGGATCGGGCGCGGCGCTCTCGCGCTTATCAAGCGGCAAATCGGGACGCTTTTCATCTTCGACCAAAACGCCACAGCGGCCGGCGCCGAGCAAGTGAAAAACTTCTCTTGCGGGCGCGGCGACGCGCCCGGCGCGCAGGGATGGCGGGTTCCATCGGTTCTCCCGGCAAGGCCGGCGCCGCTCTGCGCCGCTCTTCGCGGCCTTGGGGTTGGAAGGTTGACTTCAGGCGGCTCCGGGGCTGTAATTCTTACGGCAACCTGCGAGGATAGCATGTTTCGGGAGTTGGCCGCCAACCTTACGCTGATCGTGCTTGCCGGTTTGGGCTATGGCGCGCTTCTCCGCCTGCGCCGGCTTGGGCCGCGCGCGCGACGGGTTGCGGAGGGCGGCTTCTTTGCTCTCGTCGGCCTGGCGGGCATGCAGTTTCCGGTTGTTCTCGAGAAAGGATTGATCTTCGACGGGCGTTCGGTGGCGCTTTCGGTCGCCGGCCTCTTTTGCGGCTGGGAGGGGGCCGCGGCGGCGGCGATCCCCGTCGCGTTGGCGCGGCTTTTCATGGACGGACCCGGCGCCGTGG
>JAGHDA010000344.1 GCA_021160185.1 Verrucomicrobiota bacterium | reverse complement strand
GTCTTTGCCGCATACGAGGCCACATCGTAGTCGAAGCACTGCTCGTCCCGTTCGGGAAACGGCCCCCAATCCATCAGGCGGATCGGGTCGGGGGTTTGGACGAACTTCTTGGGCGGCAGCGGGCGGAACCCGCCGTGCAGGCCCCAAACGGAGAATTCCTCTCCGTCTCGCCGCGCACTCTGGGGCGGGTAAGCGCCGTGGTACACCTTGCCGGTTGTGATCACCCGGTACCCGTGGCGCATGAAGTATTGCGGAAGCGTGATCCAGTCCCGGAATTGCGGGACGACTCGGAACCATGGGTTGAGGGCGTAGACGCCCGTGGTGGAAGGGCGCAGCCCCGTGAGGACGCTGGTTCGGGACGGATTACAGAGGGGCGCCTGGCAATGCGCGTTGAGGAAGACAACGCCCTGAGCGGCCAGCCGGTCAATGTTCGGCGTGCGGGCTTGCGGATGGCCGCCCAGGGGCCCGACCCAGTCGTTCAGGTCGTCCACTGCGATGAAGAGCACGTTGGGCCGCTGCGCTCGATGGGCGGGGGAGCGCGGCTCGGTCGGCCCTGCGGCGGCGTTCGCTGTCCAAGCCGCGGCGAGACAAACGGCGACCCAACCCGCCGCCTGCGCTCCTGACTTTCCGCGGAACGAGCGATTACGGATCGATGCTTCAAGGCTCATAGCCTCTAGACTGCCCCCGAGCCCGGCGATCGTCGAGGCTTTGTTGCCTTACGGGATGGCGGGAGACTTTTTCCGGATCAGCCTTGAAATAGGTTTTTCCGACCGTGCTCAAGGAACTCTTCCGACGGGAGAAATTTTGCGGCGACAGGATAGGCGTTCCTTGATGAGCCGGGAGGAGCCTCTTTGCCGGATCTTTCTTCACTGAGAGCGATCGCCGGGAAAACCGCGCGCGCATGTCGCGCTCAACAGGGAGAGCGCCTCTATCGAACAAACGGTCGAACCCAGCGCTGAGGCAGAGCCCGTCTTGCGGATTAGCGCATTGGGATTCGTCGACGGACCATGGGTAATACGGCCGGCAATCAAGCGGTCAGTAATTTTATCCAGGCAAGGCAGCCTCTCTGGTTGTCGCCGCTCAAGGCGCAATTGGTTTTCGGGGCGTTTTAGTGATCCTCCTAAATTCTTGTGAGGCCGACGGCGGTTCGGGCATGCTGGGAGGCATGAGGCGTCTGGCTCCACGCTTTGGGCCGGAGCCTCTGCCGGCGGAGTTCTGGAGGCGCGGATCACGGGAGCGAGGACAAAGGGAGGCCGCGCCTCGGCGTAAATTTTGGGAAACAGAAAGGGGGTTCTGATTGTTTTGTCCTGAAGGCTTGCGCATGAGCTGGAATTGGATGGAACGCGGAAAGGGATTCTTGTTGGCGGCGGCGGCCGCGCTTGCTCTGGCGAGCGGATGGGCCGGGGAGGCGGGTTGGAATCGGTTTCGCGGTCCCAACGGCTCGGGCGTGGCGGTTGGGTGCCGCCCTCCGATCAAGTTGGGCCCGGATCGGCTCGCCTGGGAAACGCCCGTTCCCCCGGGATATTCCTCGCCAGTCCTTTCCCGGGAGCGGATTTTTCTGACTGCGGTCGACAAGGGGCGGCTGGTCACCCTCGCGCTTGATAAGGCCTCGGGCAGGATGCTATGGCGGCGGCCCGCTCCCAAGGTTCCGCTTGAAAAGGTGCATCGGGCCAATAGCCCGGCCTCTTCCACGCCTTGCCTGGATGAGGACCGGCTCTACGTTTACTTCGGCAGCTACGGGTTGCTGTGCTACGACCATCGTGGGCGCAAGCTGTGGGCCAGGCCGATCCCCACGCCCAAGACCCTTTATGGCATGGCCGTTTCGCCGATCATGTATCGGGACACCGTGATCCTGGTCCTGGACAACGACGCCAATCTCCCGGACAGCAAGCCGAGCCGCTCCAGAATTCTCGCCGTCGATAAGGCCACAGGCGAAACGGTGTGGGAGACGCCGCGGCCGTTTCACCGCAGCGCTTGGTCCACGCCGATGATCTGGAACCATGGCGACGGAGAGGACCTGGTGGTGCTGGGCAGCGGCAGCGTGAACGGCTACAACCCGCAGACCGGCGCGGATAAATGGTATGCCGTTGGCTTTTCCCGCGAGACGATCGCCGTGCCGGTCGCCGGCAACGGTTATGTCTTCGCCTCCGCGGCCATGTTGGGAGGCGGGGCCGACGAGCGGCTGGATCCGGAGCCCTTCTGGAAAGCGGTGATGCTGTTCGACAAAAACGGCGACGGCAAGCTCGAGCGCGGCGAGATGACAGGAAATTTCACTTTCCCTCTTCGGCCGCAATTGCCGCCCGGCCATCCCGGGTTCGGCATTCCGCTGCCGGAGGACGAGGCGCAGCGGAAGAAGCGGCTGGAGGGAATCTTCCGCTGGGTGGATAGGGACGGCGACGGGTATTGGACCAAGGAAGAATTCGCGGCCACGCTGGCGCATCGTTCCGGCAAGCCGCTGCTGATGGCCATTCGGCCGGGCGGCAATTGCGGCCGAAGAGGGAAAGTGAAATTTCCTGTCATCTCGCCGCGCTCGAGCTTGCCGTCGCCGTTTTTGTCGAACAGCATCACCGCTTTCCAGAAGG
>JAGHDA010000242.1 GCA_021160185.1 Verrucomicrobiota bacterium | reverse complement strand
TTTTCGGACGTCAAGAAGCGTTTCCGGGACTAGGGCCCTTTCAGGCGGAAAAACCGCTGCGGGCTCGTCGGCTCGACGACCGCCTCGACGGCATTTTCCGTCGCGGAGGGAACGCCCGGCCAAGGGTTCCATTCCCGGGAAGCGGCAGGATCCGAAGTCTGCACAAGCTGGAAACCCTCCGCCCAGAGAGGCCAGGAAAGCTTCAGGCGCGCCCCTTGCCGCGCAATCTGCAAGGAAGGCTGCGGCGGGCGCAGCGCGGCGTAAAGGTCCAAATCAAAGCTGAGATCGGAACTGTCCGGCGCGGCTTGATGGACTTCCACAGCCAGGACATTCAGTCCGGGCCGCAGGAGCGTCGGCGGCGCGGCGAAGGGGAAAAAGGCCTCTTCCTCCGCGCCGGTCGCCGCCTGGATCGCGCGGGTTTGGGAATTGATCGCGCCGGAAGGGAGGTTGCTTCGAAAGATTTCCCGGCCGTTGAGGTAGACTGCTGCGCCGTCGTCCCGGAGCAGATGCCCCTGGAGCCGCGTGACGCGAGCGGGCTCCGGCGCCTCGAAGACGCGGCGGAAGTAGGCGGTGATGGGTTTGTGGGCGGGGTCGCCGCCGTAGCCGATTTCCCAAGCTTCGTCTCCGTCGCCATAGCCCAACTGAGCCGGTCCTTCGGGCCACGCGGAGGCGTCGAATTGGGGCTGCGTCCAGGAGGGATCCGGATCTGAGCCTTTGTCCCAGTATTGCCATCGAGCGCCGAGGGGAATCAGAAGAGCGGGCGAAGTGATCGCGCGCTCGTTGGAGAGCGCGCTTCGGCCGGAGGCGTTGAGAGCTCGGACGCGATAGAGATAGGTCATTTGAGGAGCGACGGTTGTGTCGTTCCATCCGCACGCCGAGGCGGGCAGGGCGGCGATTTCCTCCCAAGCGCCTTCCAATCCTGTTTTTCTTTCAACGCGGAAGGCGACCCGCTCATTGCCGGCATGCCGCCAGAGGAGCTCCACGCGATTAGTGGCCGCGTCGAACGCCTCGAGCAGCCGCGGCGGCTGAGGCGCGCTCGGCTCGCCATCCCCGGAAGTTTCCACAATGATGTCGTCCACAAAGCGATATTCGCCGGAGCCTTGCCCTCCGTCGTTCTGCTCGAAGCAAAGAGTCACTGTTTGCCCGGCGTAAGAACTCAGATCCAGGGTCTTGACCGCCCAATTTTCGCCGGAGGGACGGTTCCAATCCATCAGCGTCGCCCATGCGCCATCCTGGCCCCGGATGCGGACGCGAAGGCGGCCGTCGTTGGCGGCGCGGGTGGCGAAACGCAACGCCGTCACGTTCGTCGGCAGGATGAGTTGGCGCGAGAACCAAGCGTTTGGCAGGGCGTCGGGCGCGCCAAGGTCCGAGCCGTCCAGCAGCAGCGCGCCCTGGCCTTCGCTCGGCGTCCATTCGGCTTTGTCATACGGCTTGCCGGAGGTTCCCCCTCTCCATCCCTGGAGCCCGGCGGCGAAGGCGAAGCGCCGGCGCTCGCCCACATTGATCCGAAGCAGTTTCACCAGCGTGTCCGGGGTGACCACGCGAACGCGCGGGTCCAGGGCGTCCACAACTTTTTTCACATCCTGGAGCGTTTTGCTCCATACGTGAACCGCCGCCAATGTGTAGGCGGAAGGATCGGACGGGTCCCGCGGGGCGGTGTTGAGGAGTTGCACAAGGCTTGCTTCGTCCGCGCCCGGAAGGCCGCCCCAGAGCATAGCGCGGGCGGCCACCACCGGCTTGCCGTTGGAGAAAAGCGTGGCCCCGCGGGCCGCGTCGTATCGCGAATAGTCCATGTATAACAAGCCGTCGATGTGCGGCTGAGCGGTGTAGCAATCCCACAGATCGGTTCGCGCAAAGGCGTCAAAGTCCAGGATCTGAACCAGGTTCAGATCCGCCTTGGCCATCAGGGCGTCGAGTCGTCGGACGTGCCGGAGGAGGTCTTCCCGGGGATAGCGGCTGGGGTAGAAGTAACCGTCGCCGCTGGGGCCGGCCACAAAGAAGTCTCGATGGGTTCCACAGGCGGCGTGGTCGTAGTACCAACGAAGCGCTGCGGGAGCGACTTCGGCCAGCGAAGGGCTGATCGTCCACCCCATGTCGAACTCGCCGCGGGCGCTGTTCTCGAAGTAAGCCGGCAGCCCGCCCAGATTCCATTGCACGTTGTCGCCGTCGGTGGCGAGAAAAGCGACGTAGTGCGCTTCGGATTCCATCGGCGGCGGGGCGTAGGTTTTTTGGAAGATGGAAGAGTCGCGGACGGAACTGAGGGTGGAAAGGTTCAACGCCCAGTCCGCCGCGAGAGTGGAGACTCCCAAGCGCGAGGAAACGGTTACGAAACGGTCTTCGCCGCTGGAGGCGTCGCCCCAGCCGAAGAGCCGCGCGTCCGGATCCAAGTCGGCCAGCGCCGCCCGGCGGAAGGAGGAATTGCCGTCGAAGAAGGTGAATGCGTCGGCCATCGCGGCGTAGTCCCGCAACTGCAGGCTGAACGACTCCTTTTGCTCCACGGCGATCCGCGGGTTGAATCGTCCGGGGTAGCGGGTCCATACCCACAGCTCATCGCAATTGCTCACATCGGCCGCTCGTCGGGTCAGGCCGTGAGCCCGGACCTGGGATTCGATCGAGCGATCTACGGCCACCGCATTCAGGGGGCCGCTGAGCGCCGTGGCCGCATTGAGAGAGTCGGGGTGAGTCCGGTCGTAGAGGATGTAGCCGGAGAGGAGGCCGCGAAAGCGATCCAGCAACGCCCAGGGGTCGGTTTCCCTTCGGAGAGGAATGCCATAGCGGTCCCGGAGAACCTCTTCCCAGAATTCGTATCCGCCGGAGCCTTCCACGTAAATTTGCTCGCCGGAGCTGCGGGCTACCAGGCCTTGCAAGGTGGCAATCAGCGTTTGCTGGGCCTCGCCGCCCAAATCGCTGACGCGGATCACGATCACAGAGGTTAGATTGGTTCCTTTCGGATAGCTTGCCTCCTCGGCCGTCTGGGCGTGGACGGCCTGCGCTAAGCACCCTGCCGCTGCAAGCAGGAGCCTGAAAAAACCTTGCGCTCCCATAGCCGGAGGAGGCTACCTGGCGCGCCGCGTCCAAGCCACAGAAATTGCCTCCTCGAACCGGAACCGGAAAGGAGCGAGGAGGCGCTGAGGGAAGCGGAAAAGAATCTCTTTTGCCTTTGCGGGGCGTAGAAGGCGGTCCTGTAATGGCGGCGATGGGGCAGGACTTGTGGGAAAAGGCGGCGGCGGATTCAGCCGATCCTGAGCGCGTCAAGGCGGGGTTGGAACGGCTAAGGGAGACGCCGGCGGCTTTGCTTCTGAGGGAAGCGAGCGAGGAGCAGGCGCGGGTCGCGGTGGCGACGCTGAGCGGCTCCCGAGCGCTGGGGGTTCTCCTGGGGGCGCATCCTGAATGGACGGCCGATCTGATGGACCTGGAGGACTTGCGGCGCAATCGCCGTCGGGAGAGCTATATCAGCCAGATGGAAGCGGAGTTGGGGGCTCTCCTTGAGCGCGAGGATTTCGAGGGCGCCCTGAGGCAACTTCGAACATGGAAACAGCGACAGTTGCTTCGCATCGCCGCCAAGGACCTGGCCGGATTCGGTTCGCTCGAAGCCGTGACCGCCGAGCTCTCGCATTTGGCGGACGCCTGTTTGGAGGGGGTTCTGCGGATCGTGAGGCGGCGGCTTGCCAAGCGGTTGGGCGAGCCGTTTCACCGCGATTCGGAAGGGGCGTGGCGGTCGACCGGTTTTGCCGTGGTGGGGTTGGGCAAGCTGGGAGGGACGGAGCTGAACTACCATTCCGATGTAGACATTATTTTTGTCTATGATGAGGAAGGCGTTTTGGCCAAGACGCCGCCTTCGCCCGGCGCCGAGCCGCGCGGCGCGCCCAGCGGCGAATTCTTCGAGCGGTTGAGCGGCCTTTTGGTGAGCGAAACAACCCGCGCCGCTCCCGAGGGGCAGTTGTACCGGGTGGACCTGCGGCTGCGGCCCGACGGCCCGGCCGGCGCGGCGGCGCGTTCGCTTGCCTCTTATGAGGAGTACTACGGAGCTTGGGGACAGACGTGGGAGCGGATGATGCTGTTGAAAGCTAGGAGGGCGGCCGGCTCGCGCGCCACGGCCGGCGAGTTCCTCGACTTGATCGAGCCTTTCCGCCATCCGCGAAGCCTGGACGAAGCGGTCCTGGATGACATTGCGGACATGAAACAGCGCATCGAGAGAGAAATCCTCACTTCCGACACAGCAAGGCGCAACATCAAGCTGGGGCCGGGGGGCATTCGGGAGATCGAGTTTGTGACGCAGGCGCTGCAGCTGCTTCACGCCGGGAAGAATCCGTTTGTGGCCGAAGCCAACACCTTGAAGGCCTTGGGGAAGCTGGCTGCCTACCGCTTCTTGGAGCCCGACGAGGCGCGTTTCTTGCAGCGGGCCTACGTGTTTTTACGCGCCGTCGAGCATCGCCTCCAAATGGAAGAGAACCGCCAGACTCATGAGCTGCCGACTGAAGAGGAGGCCTTGATTCGCCTGGCGCGCTTGATGGGGTTCAAGTCGCAGAAGGCGTTTCTGGGGGAGCTCGAGGCGGTTCGGGAGAAAGTGCGATCTGTCTACGGACGCTTCTTTCCCCGCCATCCGTCGAAGCGGGATTCCTTGCCCCCGCTGGAGGATGTCTCCCGATGGCGGGAGATCCTCGCCGCGCACAGCTTTCGGGATCCGGAACATGCGTGGCGATTGGCGCGGCGTTTTATCGAGGGCTCCGGCGTGGGCCACGCCTCCTCCCGCGTCGAGGCGACCGCCCGCCGCTTGTTCTCCCGGCTTCTAGAGCTGTGCCCGCGTCGGGATCGGATCGATCTCTATCGGCGCGAGGCTGGCCCGGACGGCGCCCCGAAGGCGAAGCGGCTTTCAGATCCGGACCGGGTCATGGCGCGTCTGGACACCTACTCGGAGCGGTACGGCGCGAGGCGGCTGTTGTTCGAATCGTGGAACGCGAACCCCAAGCGGTTCGAGATGCTGACGCTGCTTTTCGACCGCTCCGAGTTCCTTGCTGAGATCGCGCTTCGCGAACCGGACATGGTGGACTGGCTGGAAGAAGGCGGCTTTCTGACCCGAAGCAAGAACGCCGCGGAGACCCTGGCCGAACTTCGAGCGGGACGGAAGACGGAACCGGACGCTCTTGCGTGGGTGCGGCGCTATCACCAGGCCGAGTTTATGCGGATCGGCCTGCGGGACATCCTCGGCCTGGCAGATTACGAGCAGAACTTGAAGGAGCTTTCCGCTCTGGCCGAGGCGTGTCTCCGTTACGCGTTGGAGGTCGCTTTTGGATTGGACGCCGAGGAAGAGGCCCCGATCGCCGTGATCGGATTGGGGAAGCTGGGCGGGGCGGAGCTCAACTACGGGTCGGACTTGGACGTTCTTTTCGTCGCCGAGGATGAGGCGGACCTGCAGGCCTTGCTGACCCCGGCGCGCGAGTTGATCCGGTTGATCGCCGCGCGCACCGAGTACGGCGTGGCGTTCGAGGTGGACACACGGCTTCGCCCCGACGGGAAGGAGGGCTTGTTGGTCAATCATCTCAGAGCGCACCTTCGTTACTACCGGGAGCGGGGAAGGCTCTGGGAGGTTCAAGCCCTTACGCGGGCGCGATTCATCGCCGGCAACGCGCGGACGGGAAGGGCGTTCCTTGAGGGGATCGCGCCGTTGGCGGACTTGAGCGGGCCCGGCCGTTCCCCTCTCTGGCGGAAGGATTGGCGGATCCAAGTGGACGAGATGCGCCGCCGGATCGAGAGAGAGCGCACTCGTCCCGGCCGCGGCCATCTGGCGATCAAGACCGGAGCAGGGGGAATCATGGACGCGGAGTTCATTGCTCAAACTTACTGCCTGAGCGCGGGCAAGTTGATTCCGAACACCCTCCAAGCGCTTCGCTCGGCGGAGGCTTCGGGTTGGTTGCCTGCGGACGCGGGGGAGAAATTGATCGAGAACTACCGCAAGCTTCGGCAAGTGGAAGCGATCCTGCGACGGTGGAGCTACGAGGGGGAAACGGAGCTGCCCGATGACGAAGCGGCTCTTTATCGAGTGGCGGTTCGCTGCGGCTTTGCCGCGGCGGAGGATCTACTGGCGGCTTTGGCCAGATACCGCGCCGCAATTCGGGAGGCGTACAACCGAGTGTTTAGCGGCCGTTAAGCCGTGAGCAGGAGGCGGGCGGCGAGGCTATTTCTGCGTCGGCGCCGGCGCGGCTGCTTTCTCCTTCGGCGGCGAAACGGGCGGGGCGGTCCGCGCGCGCTGGTTGTGAATCAAGCGCGCCCGCGTGCCCGGCAAATACCATCCCCGCCGCTGGAGCCAGGTGAGCAGGGCGGGCAAAAGCGTCAGCCCGGCGATCATGCAGGTGGCTGTGCCCACGGCCATCAATTCGCCCAAGCTGGCGATGCCGCGATGCCGGGCGATCATAAGGCTGCCGAAGCCCAGGATGGTTGTCAGCGCGGAGACCAGCACCGCCTTGCCGGTGCTTCGCGCCAAGACGCCCGGGTTGCACTCCTCGGTGCAGCGGTGGAGGATGTGAATGCCGTTGGTGACGCCCACGCCGATCACCAGCGGCAAGGTCATGATGTTCGCCGGATTAAAGGGAAGCCCGCTCCAGCCCATCCAGCCCGCCATCCAGATCATGCCCAGCCCCACCGGCGTCAGGGCCAGGAACACGCAGCTCAGGGAGCGGAAGTGAATAAACACCAGCAGAGCGATTGCCGCGGCCGCATAGTAAGCGGCCTGTTGATAACTCTGCTTGAGCTGGGTGGTGTATTCGAAAAGCTGGACGGGCGTTCCGGTGACCGAAGGCGAAACGCTCCGCAGTTCGGCAAGGAACTGTTCTTGGTTTTTTCGCTCCCAAAGATTCAGCTTCGAGGTTATGTGGAGCAGGAAAGTTTTCCCGTCCCGGCTTACGAAACGGTGGCGCAACGGCGCGGGAATGTCCTTGACCTGGAGCGGAGAGGAGTCGTCCTGGTTGCGGATGGCGTCGAATGTGTCCCGCAGTTCCTTAAAAAGGGCTCGCTGGAAAGCGGTCAGTTTCTTTTGGGCTTCCTGGTGGTCCGTCTCCACCAGGCGCGCGCGAAGACGGCGGACGGCTTGGCGGAGGGCGAGAAGCTTGGCGCGCAGCTCAGGCTCCTCTTTGGGGGGGATCATGTCCAGCGCCAGGCCAAGATAGGCGTCCAGCCGCCGCACGGTTTGGTGGAGCTCGGAGACGTTCACCGGGGCGAGATCCGGTTCGGGGAGCTTCAACCCGTGAAGCTTTGATTTTACCTGCCGGATCAAGCGCAGCTTGTTGGTCTGGTTGCCGGTCAGGTAAGGCGTCATGGATTCCACGCCGGCTACGGAAGGCAGGCGGCTGATTTTTTCCTCCATCTCGGCCGCTTCTTGGAGCGAATTCACCATGACCGCGCCGAAGAGGACCGAGCGCATGTCGGTCTCCATCAACTTATGTTCATAAAAAACCGAGGAGAGTCCGCGGGATTGGAGGTGAAGAAGGTTGTAATCGAAGCGCACCTTGCGAATCTGCGCGGCGGCCAGAATCGTCGCTCCGACGCCCAAAAGCAGAACCCATCCGGGGCGCTGGAGCCAAAGCTGTTCGATTCGAGCCCGGTGGTGGGAGTAGCGCCGCCTGAGCTTGCGGCGGCTCTCTCTTTTGCCCAGGGAGAGGAGCGCCGGCAGGAAGGTGGTCATGGGAATGAGCGAGATCAACAGGCCGCTGCCGCAGATGACCCCCATTTCCCGAATTCCCTTGAAGTCGGTGAGGCCCATGGCGAAGAACGCTCCCGCCGTCGTGAAGGCGCCGGTCAGCACGCCTTGGCCGGTGCGGGAGAGCGCGATTTCCAACGCCTCCAGACTGCTGCGTCCCCAGTGAAGCTCCTCTTCGAATCGGGTGACCAGGTGAATGCCGAAATCGATCGCCAGGCCTACTAGAATTGGAAGGAAGGTCAGCGTGAGAATGTTCAGGTGGCCGATGGCCAGCGTGGTGAACCCCAAAGTGTAGCCGAGCCCGACGATGAGCGAGAGAATGGCCTTCAACGGCCGCCCCGCCTCGCGATAGCTGTACATGAGAAGCAGCCCGCAGAGGACCAGAGCCAGGATCGTGGCGCGGGTCATGTCTCGCCGCGCCTGCTGCATCTCGTCCACCTCCAGCACCGGCTCCCCTGTAAGCCCTGCGTTTACGCCGGGGACCTGGGCCTGAACTTCTCTGATCAGTTCTCGAAATCGCTCCACGGCCTGTTCGTTCAGCTTGGGGTCGAGCGCTCGAGCCGTAACCAGGTAGATGCGGTTGGTGGCGAAGGTGATGTAGAGGTTTTGCTCGGCCTCTTCGCTCCCGTCGAACAACGCGGCCACGCCTGGGGAAGGAGGCAGGCCGGGCCTTGCCAGGGCGTCGGCCGCCTGGTCCACGATTCGGGTCAGAGCGGGCAATCCATCAACGAACGCTGCGTCCACGCTCTCCTCTTTTCCCGAGCGGAAGGCGTCCAGGACCAGATGGAGCGTCGAATTGAGATTGGTGACCGCAGCGAACCGGGTGAGGACAGGGCGGGCTTCCTCCAGTCGTTGAGCCATCTCGCGGAGCACGGTTTCGTTGGTTACAAAGAGCAGCGCCTTGGGGCCCATCATGGAGAGGTCGCCCTTGTAAAAGACATCCTGGAAGAGATTCGTTTCCTGTTCCAGACGCCTGCCGAGCCGTTCCACGAATTGCCTGTTTTTCTCTACGTCCTCGCTTTCCACGAGGGCGACCAGTTCGTCTCCCGCGTTGAATTCCTCCAGAAAACGAAGATATTCACGGCGATCCTGCCGATTGTTGTTGACCAGATCGTTGCGGTCGGTGTTGAATTGAAGATTCTGGGCAGTATACCAGACCGCGAGGATGAAGAGGAGCAACTGAGGCAGGATCCAAGCCCACGGGGCGGCGTGGACCCAATCGGCAAGCTGCCGCAGCCACAGGCCCGGCCCTCGGGTTGGAATCCCGTCCGGGGAGGCGAGAGAGGGCGAGTCTGAATCCCGATGTTTCACTGTGTCGGCCTTCGCCAGGGGAGGAAGCGCCCCGGCCTCGCAAGTTCAGTCCCGCGGGGCACAGGAAGGCGCCTCGATTTTCTCCAAAAACTCAAGCCTGCTCGGCCGCCTGGAGGCTTTCGTTGAATTCCGCGTTGGAATGGACCTCCCTGACGTCGTCATGGTCTTCGAGCGCCTCGATCAATCGATTCAGAGCGCCCAGCGCTTTGGGATCTTCCACCGGGGCGGCAAGTTGGGGCACATAGGTGACTTCAGCGCTTTCGCATTTGACGCCCGCCTTTTCGAAGGCTTTGTGCACCGCTTCAAACTGGGCCGGCTCGGTGAGGATCTCGTAGTAGCCCTCGCGCGTCTTGAAATCCTCCGCCCCCGCTTCAATGGCCAACTCCATGAGCCGGTCTTCTTCGGCCGCTTCCCGGTCCACCAGGATTTGGCCTTTGCGCTGGAAGAGCCGCGTCACGGCGCCGGAGGTGGCGATCGTGCCCCCGTTCCGGTTCAGCAAAGCGCGGATCTCGGCGGCTGTGCGGTTGCGATTGTCGGTGCTGATCTCGACCAACAGCCCCACGCCGCCGGGGCCGAACACTTCGTAGAGAAGCTCCTCGAACGCTTCGGCGCCTTCTTCGCCGGTGGCCTTTTTAATCGCCCGCTCGATGTTTTCGGAGGGCATGTTGGCGCTCTTGCACTTGAGCAGCACCATGCGCAGGCGCGGGTTCAGGTCCGGATCCCCTCCGCCCATCCGCGCCGCGATCATGAGTTCCCGCGAGAGCTTCGCGAACACCTTGGCGCGCTTGGCGTCGATCGCGCCCTTGAAATGCTTAACTTTCGCCCATTTGCTATGGCCTGCCATCGGTTGAGCCTGCGCTTATTGGTTCGACACGGTCTAAGCCCCGCTCGTTCGGGCTTTTTATAGCCGATCCGCTCCTTCCGAATCAAACCGTTCCGCCTCGCCGGAGGCTCATCCTTCGCCCGGGGCGCTCCCGTCGCCCCTTTCGCCGCGTAGGATTTGTTCAATGACAGCCTCGCTCAGACGGCGGCTCGGAACCAGCGGGTTGCCTTCCCAACGGACAATGCCTTGCGGATCCATGAGAATCACATAGGGAATGGCGCGTACTTCCAGTTCCCGGGCCATGCGCTCCTGAGGGTCGATCCCCACGTAGTACTCGATTCGGGGATTGCGGAAGTTCTTGACCGCCGACTCGCTTTCGCCGCTTATGCCGATCACTACCAGCCGGTCAGCGAATTTCTTCGCGATCCGGTTCAACTCGGGGATGGTCTGCCTGCATGGCGGGCACCAGGCGGCCCAGAAATCAACAAGAACGAATTTCCCCTCTGTCGGCGGCGGGCCGTGGATCCACTTTTCCACGACCAGTTTCGGACCCTTTTTCCCTAAAACTGATTTGGCGTAAAGATCGCCCTCGCCCTTCGGTCGCTTCGAGAAATGAAGCGCCAGCGCCAGGCCCGCCGCGAACGCCGCCAATAAAACCAGTTTTCTCACCGACGCCCAGTTTAGCCTTCCTTCTCGCAATGGCAACGCGCCGCGGCATCGGAAATCCTTCCACGCTTTCGTTTCGGGGACGAAAACGCGCTTCAGGCTGGCCTTGAAAGGGGCGCGGCGGTACCCTGCGCAGCATGAAAACGCCACGAGAGCCTCGGATTTCCAGACGGCGATTCCTGGAACGCGCGCTGGGCCTCGGCGCGGCGGCCGTTCCGACCATCATTCCGGCCGGCGTGTTGGGCGCGCAAGCTCCCAGCCGGAACGTCCATATCGGCGCCATCGGGGTCGGCGGGCGCGGCACGGCCGATTTGAACGCGGCGGTCACCCGACCGGGCGTGATGTGCCTGGCGGTGTGCGACGCGTTCCGCTCCCGGAGGGAACGGACTGCGGAACGCCTCAACAAACGCTACGGCAAGAAAGTTTGCACGCCTTATGAGGATTTGCGCGATCTCATCGCCCGGGACGACCTGGACGCGATCCTGATAGCTACCCCGGATCATTGGCACGTGCCGGCGGCTCTGAGGGCCGTGCGCGCCGGCAAAGACGTCTATGTGGAGAAGCCTCTGGGATTGAGCATGGAAGAAAACCTCCGGATGCGCGAAGAGGTCCGGCGCTACGGACGCGTCTTCCAGTACGGGACCCAGCAGCGCTCGATGAAGCATGTGCGCTTCGGATGCGAACTGGTCCGCAACGGCCGCCTCGGAAAAATCCGCGCTGTAGAGGTGACCGCGCCCAGCTATGGCTATAAGGGCGGCTCGCTTACGCCGATCCCGGTCCCGGAGGATCTGAACTACGATTTGTGGCTTGGGCCGGCGCCTTGGCGGCCTTACACCAAGGATCGCTGCACCTGTTGGGGGGCCTATTGGTGTTCAGACAACGCCCACGGCTTCATCGGCGGATGGGGCGCGCATCCGCTTACGGACATGGTTTGGGCGCTTGGCGACGCCCCCCGCGCCGCAGTTCCGGTTGAGTACGAAGGCGCCGGCAAGTTCGGTTCCGGGCTCTTCGACGCGCCCTACGACTGGGACATCCGCGGCAAGTTCGCCGACGGCGTCCCGTTTCATTTCACCCCCGGGCCGGATTGCGCTCACTTCACCGGCGAGAAGGGCGAGATCTGGATCAGCCGCGGCGGGCTGCGCGCGCGGCCTGAGTCCCTCCTGAAGGAGCGGATTGGTCCGGAAGAAGTCCGGCTTTATGAAAGCTCCCATCACATGGGGAATTTCATCGAGTGCGTCCGCAGCCGCCGGGCGACCGTCGCTCCCGCGGAGGTCGCCGTGATGTCGGACACGATCACTCAATTGAGCATGATCGCCATCTGGACGGGACGAAAGATCCGCTGGGATCCCGTGCGGGAGAAGATTCTCGACGACCCGGGCGCTTCCCAGCTTATGACGCGCGCCACGCGCGCGCCTTGGCATCTGTAGGGCGAAGATGTGGGAATTGTTCCGCTCTTGAACCGGAAGGAATCGCAATGAAAACGAATTCTCTTTTTTCCTCTCTGACCGCGGCGCTGGTTGTTGCCTTCGCCGCGTCCGCCGCGCAGGCCGCCGAGCCTTACCGAGAGGTTCTTCGGTACGCGTTTGACCAACCCCGCGACGCGACGATGGCGATTGAGGCCCAAATTCGCGCCGCCTCGCCGCGCCGCTTGCGAAAAATCGAGGAGCGGCTTCTGGCCACGTTGCGCTCTTCTCAGGCCACAACCGACTGCAAGAATTGGGTGTGCCGCCAATTGCGGTTTGCGGGGTCCGAGCGATCCGTTCCCGCGCTGGAGCCGTTGCTGGCAGATCCCAAGCTGGCCGCCGTGGCGCGGCTGGCGCTTCAGGGAATTCCCGGCCCGAAAGCGGACGCCGCTCTGCGGCGGATGCTCGGCAAAACTCAGGGCCTTCTTCAGGCGGGAATTATCCAAACCATCGGCGCCCGGGCTTCCGATCCCTCCGCCGTTCCGCTGCTCGTTCCTTTGGCTCAGAGCAGGGACGCGACGGTGGTTGAGGAGGCGTTGCACGCCCTGGGGCGACTGGGCGGCGCGGAAGCGTTGGAAGCCCTCCGGCGCGCGCGCGTTCCGGCCCGGTTGGAACCGCGTCGCCAACACGCTTTGCTCCTCTGCGCCGAGCGGCTTGCGGCCGACGGCAAACGGGCCCAAGCCGCCGCGGTTTACGGGGAAATTTGGCGTCAGGCGCGGGCCGAGGCCTTGCGGATCGGCGCGCTGCGCGGCCTCCTCGCCTGCGATTTGAAGGCCGGTCTGGATGCCGCCGAAGCGGCTCTGACCGGCTCGGATCGCGCTTTGGCTCAAGGCGCGGCTCAGGCTGTGTGCGAGTCCGCCAATCCGATCGCCGCCCAGGCGCTGCTGGAGTTGTGGGACCGGCTTGCTCCGGAAACGAAGATCGCCGCGTTGGAGCGCTTCAGCGACCCGGGAGCGATCCAGACGGTCGTGAACGCCACACAATCCCCAAACGAGGCGGTGCGCGTGGCGGCCCTTCGCGCCGTGGCCCGGTTGGGCGGAGTGGTGGACGCGCCGATGCTCTTGCAGATCGCCGTCGCTCGAACCGGCGAGACGCAAAAGGCGACGCGCAAGAGGATAGGAACCGCTCTCTCCGCGCCGCGGATCCGCAAGGCGCGAATCGCCTCGGCTTGCACTCCGGGCGGGCCTTTCTCCGCCAGCGCAGAGAGGACCGAATTCACGTCCTCGCCACGGAGGCGCGCCAGCGCCCATCGCGCCGCCTTTTGCGTCTCGCCGGTTCGAGCGACGGCAATCTGCAAGAGCATCGGCGCGTCCACCACTCCGCCCAACCGGGCCACGGC
>JAGHDA010000164.1 GCA_021160185.1 Verrucomicrobiota bacterium | reverse complement strand
GTGGTAGATTTGGCACTGGGGGCAGTAGTAGTAATCGCGCAAGAGGGCTTTGGGTCCGGGCGAATGCGCGGCGGCTCGGCGAGTCGCGTTGGTCCGTCCGGCGCCGGTCTGCCCGGTTTCTTTCAGATCCAGGAGCGCTTTTTGGGTGACCCTTAGGTAAAGGGGCGAACCCGGCGCGGCGAACGGTTCCCGCGGCGCGCCCAGGAGAAAGATCGCCGCCAACGCCGCGCCTCCCGCGGCCGCCCCCAGGTTCTTCAGGCCCAGGAGGCGCTTGGCCTTGTCGTTCCCTGTCGAGTTCGTTGTTTTCATCGGCTCGGCTTGCGCGCGGGCGGCGTGTTGGTCTTTTGGGTCGCGGGCCCTGCCGGCCGGGCGGCGCGGGCAGAAACGGCGCGGTCGGGGGATCGCGCGGTTGCGGCGGCGCGTCCGCCCAGGTTCGACGAGATTCTGGAGGGAGCCGCGCCGAACAGCGCGTTAATCAACGCGAACTCCTGCTCGTAGAGGGCGCGCTGGGCCGGCGTGGGATGGACCTTTTCAGTGAAGCCCATTTTCTGGTCGCTGAAGCGTTCGGCCGAGAAGATGAGCAACAGCCGCTTGTCCCCTGAGAGCGTCATGGCGGAGCCGGACGGCCATGCGGCGCGGATGCGCGCCCAGTCGACGGCGTTGGTCACCAGGCCCGCGCTTTCCAACTCCCGCCGGAGCCAACTCCATCCGATGGACCGGGAGAACATCAACAACATGCGATCGCGCGGCACGGATCGGTCCGTGCAGAGAGGTCGGAGGCGCTTCCATTCATTTGTATTGTGGACGATGAACCCCAGCGCCGAGACAACGTGTTTCGCGCCGGCCAGGGCGCGGTACAATTCCGGCGGTTCGCCCCGGATGGGGTAAAAACCGGAGAACGTCCCCGTGCGGAGCGCCCACTGGATGAACACATCGTATCGTTGGTCGTAAGGCGTGTCGCTCGTGAACGCCCGCAGCCGGTAGATCGGGTCTTCCGGGTCTACGGCAAAATAGAGCAGGCGCGTCGGTCGGATCGGCTGCGGAAACGCCTCTCTGCGGTCTTCTGCGACCAAAGCGGCCAGGCGCGCAAGATGGAAGGCGGCCAATCCCGTCCCCACCCAGATCAGCCAGGCCCGCGGGGAGCGAAACGTCGCCAGCAGCCCTGCCAGAAGAGCGGCGGCGGCCAGGAGAGCCGCCCGTTGAAGAAAGGCCGTCCACGGTCCGTCCCGGTGATTGAGCCAATCAGCGGCGTTCAATAGCCACTCGCACTTCCCTGGGTAGAAGATCTCGAAGTTCGAAAACACCGTGGTGTCCCCAAAAGCGAGGACTCTGCCCCGGCCGAAGCGGGCGGAGACCGAGACGGCGAACCGTCCGGTTTTCATCGCTGGCCGATCCCGCGGAGGCGGATAGAAGTTGTTTACCGAGTAGGTGGCGCGGAAGGATTTCGAGTGGCCGATCGTCATCACCGGTCGGGCGAACCAGGAAAGAGGGCGAATCGACGCCGGGCCGCGGAACTTGAAAAACGAAATGCCGTGAACCACGGAATTGCGCAGCGGCGGGGCGTCCCAAAGTTGGAAGAAATCCTCGTCCAGATCAAAAAGGACATCGTTGCGGAACTCGAAGCCGAACCCTGCGCAGAGCGGGTTCAGATTGCTGTTGGAACCGAAGACGTTGGTGTGATCGCCCATCACCAGGAGGCCGCCTCCGCGGCGGACGAACGCGCGTACCGCGCGGACTTCCTCCGCGGTGAAAGCCCGGCTGGGCAGGTAGACGATCAGCACATCGACGTCAGCCAGCGCCTCGGGTGTGAGGCGTCGCCCCCACTCCTTCACCTCGTAGAAGCGGGAGAGCCACTCTTTGAGGCAGGCGTAGTTGTAGCCCGAGTCCGCTCCGTACCAGTTGCGGTCGTAGGGGCGGTCGGTTCGCGACCAGAGGGTGTGGTAGGTGTTGATCAAAATCCGGCCCTGCTTGAGCTCCCCGCGCGGCGGCCACAGGGCGAGAAGGCAAAGCGCGAACAATCCAGCCCCCGCGAGGGAAACCGTCCGGATTTTCAGGGGGCGGGAAGTCTTGCGGGGCGGCGTTGGTCCTGTATGGCCGCCGGCCAGGAGCCGCTGCCAGAGAGGCAGACAAGCCAGCAGGAAGGGCAGGAAACTCAGCCAGACAGCCGGCTTGCGGTAGAACGGGCTGATGGGCAACTCTTCGGTTTCGTAGTCCACAAAGTCGCATGTTCCCAGGAAAAGCGAGATCGAGACGACGTAGCGCGTGATCGCCAGGAGAAGGAGCAGCGCCGCGGCCGGAACGAGCGGACGCAACGCCGCTCCGAGGGAGGGCTTGCGCCACCATAGCAGGCAAGCCGCCGCCGCCAGGAACGCCGCCGGCAGCGCCAGGCCCAGATGATCGAGCGAGGCGTGAAATCGGAGCGGGCCCGCCATGGTGTTCAGGAACAGATCGCCTCGAAACGCGGAGACGGAGACGCCGAAGGCGCGGAGGATGGCGGCCGCGGCCGCGGCCAGTGTCGGAATGCCGGTTTTCCACCGGAGCTCTGTCCAGGACACTAGGGCCGCCGCGGTAAGCGCGAAGAGAGCGGCCGCGGCTTGGAACCCCAGCAGCCGCAGCCCTTGCGCGCCTGGGGAGAAGCTTGCCCCGCGCTCGGCGGCGTCGCGGCGCATCCAGACCCAATCGCACGCCATGCCCGCCGCCCACAGCGCAAGGGCCGCGAACCGATGCTCGAGGAGCGTTGCGGCGTAGGCCTTGCAAAGAATCGAGAGCGCGATCATGGCGGCACGGTCCCCACTGTGTAACTCAGGAGCGCTCGAACGAATCGGATGTTCGCCGGGTCGTAGCGCTCCAGGCTTTCAAGATTGCGGTTCTGGAAAAATTCGGAGTCGCCGATCGCCACCAGGCGGCCTTTGCCCGTCGGAACCAGGACCATCAGGGGCCAATCGCCGTAGACGCAGATCAGCGAGGCGTCCGGGTTTTCCACGCGGATCGGCCAGGCGCTGAAGAAGGAGACCGGCTGCCCGAACGCCGGTCGGTCGAAGAATCGGCCCAGCGGCGCGGCCTCCACCCGCAGGCGGTAGCGCGCCAGCAGCTTTCGTGAAAACGCCTCGTGCGGGTAGCCGCAGGTCAGCCACACCGTGCCTCCCTGCTCGAGGTAGCGCCCGATCTGGCCTATCTCCCGCCTCGAGAGGACGCGGCGCGGGGCGTTGAGAACGAGAAGGCGGCTCCGGTTGAGCAGAGCCTCGTCCCATCGATCCGGCGCGAGGGGCAAAAGGCCATAGCGCATCAGATTAATGGTCAGGCCGTGGAGGCCCGAGCCCATGCTGGAATGCTTCGAGGCTTCGGGATGGTGGGAAAAATCGATCAGGGCCACGCGTTGTCTGGCGCGCGCCTCGTCCCATTGCAGGAGCCCGCTTTCCCGGTGCGCCCACGCCGCGCCGAGCGCCAGGCACAACGCCGCCGCGCCGAGCGCCTCGGCTCCTTTCCTCCGCAGCCGCCACGCCAAGGCGCACAACGCCAGCGCCGCCGCCGCCGTGAGGAGACGGCCGGCCGTTCCGTAAAGCCAGGCTTCCCGGTCGGGTTCGCCAAGCCAGGAAAGGACCGAACGGAGCAACTCGTAGGAGCGGGAAAGGTTGTGGTTGAAAAAGCTGGTGGTGTCCCCGAACACCAACACACGGCCTTTGCCATAGATCTCCCCGGCCACGAGGACAAGGTCGCCGAGCCGCTCCTCGGGCTGGTACTCAAAATCGCCCAGATAACCCCGCTGCGGATCCGGGGTTTCCACGCCCAGATCGCTGTAGCCGAACCGTCCCAGAATGAAGGGAACAGCCGGGGCGCGAACTTCCAGGGAAGCGCCGACCAGCAACGCCAGCCGGTTCTCAGCCGGATCGCGGAGAAGACCAAACGGCGTTCCCTGGCGGAGGCGGTAAGAGTGGAACCACCCTTGAGGGAAGAACTGCGCTGAATCGTGGCGCAAGCGGATATGGCAGGGGGCAAGCAGGTCGTTGATGTGATTGCGTCCGTTTTTGATGAAGGTGTGGTCGCCCAGCACCCACAGCCGCCCTCCCTGTTTCACAAATTCCCAGACGCGCTCCCGCGTCGCCTCCGGCAACGGCTCGTCCAGGTTGGTGAACATCACCGCCTGGCGCTCCGGATCCAGTTTCTCCGGGACTTGCTTGACCACGCGGCCTTTCCAGCCGAAGAGGCGCGCGTACTCAGGCAACAATCCGTACATGCCGCCCGCGGCCCTGCCGAAGCGGGTGTAATCCGGTTTGGAGAAGCTGACCACCCCGCGCTCCACAAAGAGGATTTCGCGCGGCGCGGGCCGCCGCCAAGCGGTGGGCGGACAGGCCAGAAGCAGCAGGGCCGCCGCCGCGCCGGCGATCGGACCCGCTCGCCAAAGAAGGGCCTTCGCCTGAAGCGCCCTTTGCGGCGGCCGCGGTCCGGCGCTTTCCGGAGCGGCCTGCTCAGGCGCGGCCTCGTCCTTTTGATCCGGAGGATGGAGGATCAGGTAAGCCGCCAGGTCGGCGAGAAACAAGAAACCGGGGTAGACCAGGAGCGCGAGCGCTTTGAGATGTCCCCACAGTTCGCGGAAACCAAAAGGCTCCCGGTACTTGAGCTGCCAGGTGAAGTCCGCCCCAAAGTTCGCCTTGCGGATCAGCAGCAACGCTAGGAAGGCATGGATCACCAGCGCCGCCGCCAGCCAGCACGCTGTGCGCGCCTTGCTCGCCGGCTCTCTGGTCCAAGCGAACAGGGAGAGGCAGAGGAACAGGAGCAGAGCCCCCAACCCCTGGTAGGTCGGGCCGAGATGAAATTCGGTTCCCGCCACCCAGCCCGTAGAAGCGCCGAGCAAGCGGTTGAGCGTTTCCGCGAGGCTATAGCCTTGCGGCGAGAGGAAGAGGACCAGCCACAGCCCCAGAAACGCGAGGACGCCCCCGGGCGCGCCGGGCGGCCGCGCTTCCGGGGCGATGCGCGTCCAAACCCATTGGTGAGCCAGAAGCCAGAGGCAGGTTTCCGCCAGGGGCGGCCAGCGGCGAAGGGCTTGCGCGGCCAGGACCAGAGCCAAGCCGGCTATGGCTTCCCGCGCTCGGCGGGAGGGCCGCAACAGGCACGGGAGCGCGAGCAGAACCGCCAGCGCCGCCGCCCGTCCGTGCAAGGGGACATAGCCGGCCAGGTCGAAAACCAAACCGAGGGGAAGCAAGTAGAGGATTGCCCACGCGTAAGCAACCGCCCGCGAGCCGAACGCGGCCCATAAAGCCGGGCGCGCTCCGCCCGCCGTTTCGGATCCCTGTGCGGCGTTCTCCATGTCTTCCCCGCGTCCTCCGGCAGTTGCGCCTCGTCGCAGCCGGGCAAACGCAACCGGATCCCCCGGTCAGCCGAGTTCGCCTGGACGTTTGCAATCTCAGTAGACAACGAAACCCGCTTTGGGTCAACACAAACCCTGGCCGGATTGCCCTGAGCGCCGGCCCGCCTGTTGGGGGGGATCCTTTTCGCCCGCGGGCGGAGGAGGGGCTTCGGCGCGAACCACGGTGTCTTTTTGCGCCCAGGCAGGGTCCGGTTCTGGATGGTCCAGATTGTAATGGAGGCCGCGGCTTTCGGGACGCCGCATGGCGCAGGCCACGATCAGCTCCGCCGTGAGGGCCAGGTTGCGGAGCTCCACCAGGTCGGAGGTAATGATGAAGTCCCAATAGTACTCCTGGATTTCCTCCTGGAGGAAGCGGATGCGTCTGCAAGCTCGTTGGAGTCGCTTGTCGGTGCGGACGATGCCCACGTAGTTCCACATCATCCGCCGGATCTCATTCCACAAGTGATGGATCACCACCAGCTCGTCGGGATTGACGGCGTCGCCGCTTTGCCAGGGCGGGATTTGGAAATCGACCGGGGGCAGCTCTTCTTCGCCTAGGACGCAGGCGGCCCGATGGGCGCAGACCAGCGCTTCGAGCAGGGAGTTGCTCGCGAGCCGGTTGGCGCCGTGGAGGCCGGTGCAGGCCGTTTCGCCCACCGCGTAGAGGCCCGGGATGGCGGTGCGGCCGTCCACGTCCGTAAGCACGCCGCCGCATTGGTAGTGGGCCGCCGGGACGACGGGGATCGGCTCCTTGGTCATGTCGTAGCCGTATTGGAGACAGGTTTGGTAGATGTTGGGGAAGCGGCTCATGATGAACGGCGCGGGCTTGTGGGTGATGTCCAGGAGCACGTGCTCCGCGCCGGTCCGCTTCATCTCCGCGTCGATGGCCCGCGCCACGATGTCGCGCGGCGCCAGTTCGCCCATCGGATGGTATTTGGGCATGAACCGTTCGCCGTCGGGCGTTTTGAGAATCGCCCCTTCTCCGCGAACCGCTTCGCTGATGAGGAAAGACTTGGCTTTGGGGTGGTAGAGGCAGGTGGGATGAAACTGGACGAACTCCATGTTGGCGATAGGCGCGCCGGCTCGATAGGCCATGGCCGCGCCGTCCCCTGTGGCGATGTCCGGGTTGGTAGTGTAAAGGTAGACCTTGCCGGATCCCCCTGAAGCGAGGACGACCGCGCGCGCCCCGAACGCCCGGACTTCGCCGGAGAGCTTGTCCAGCGCGTAAACCCCCACGCACCGGTTCGGTTCGGGAAGCCCCAGCTTGCCTGTAGTGATCAGGTCGATCGCGATGTGATTTTCAAGGATTTGGATGTTGGGGTGTTTCTGGACTGTCTCCAGCAGCGTGCGCTCCACCTCCTGGCCGGTTGTGTCCTTCGCGTGAAGGATGCGGCGCTTGGAGTGGCCGCCTTCGCGCCCCAGATCCAGCTCTTTGCGGCCCTTGGCCTCGGGAATCTCCCGTTCCGTGAAGCGGATGCCCAGCTCCAGCAAATCGCGGATGCGCGCCGGCCCTTCTTGGACAATAGTGCGGACCACATCTTCTTTGCAGAGGCCCGCCCCGGCCCGCAGCGTGTCCTGCACATGAAGCTCCACCGAGTCCTCCCCGCTGGTGACGGCGGCGATGCCTCCTTGGGCGTAGTTGGTGTTTGATTCAGCTTTGTTCTTCTTGGTGAGGATGAGGACCTTGCCGCGCGGGGCCGCTTTCAGGGCGAAGAACAATCCCGCGATCCCGCTTCCGATTACCAGGTAATCACAGTTCTGTTGCATTTGTTTTCCTATCAAAGGCGCGCGTTGTCGATCAGTCGGGTTTCGCCCAGGAAAACGGCGAGGGCCATGTGCGCGCCGGGGCCGACTCGTTGGAGCGGCTCGAGCGTGTTCGGATCAAAAAATTCGACGTAGTCCGGGCGCGCCTCCGGCCGGCTGGAGATCAGCTCGAGGGCTTCCCGGCGCAGCGCCTCGGCGGGAAGCGGCTTCCCCGCCTGCCGGACCTTGCGGCGGACGCGCCGGATCGTTTCCCACAGAACCGTCGCCGCGGCGCGCTGCTTGGGATCGAGGTAATTGTTGCGGGAACTCATCGCAAGCCCGTCCGGCTCGCGTATGGTGGGCGCCAGGATGAGCCGGATCGGGAAATGGAGATCGCGGATCATCCGACGCACAATCATCGCCTGCTGGTAGTCCTTCGCGCCGAATACCGCCACGTGGGGCTGCGTCAGGTTGAACAACTTGGCTACAATGGTAGTCACCCCCCGGAAGTGCGTGGGACGGGAGCGGCCCTCCATTTTCTGACTCAATTTTTCTTCGGTTACGTAGACGCTGTAGTCCGGCGGATAGATGTCCTTGTCGGAGGGAGCGAACACCGCGTCCACTCCTTCTTTTCGACACAAGGCCAGGTCCCGCCGCAGATTGCGCGGATATTTGTCGAGATCTTCCCGGGGGCCGAATTGGGTGGGGTTCACGTAGACGCTGACGATCACCCGGCCTTCGGGGCCGACCGCCTTGCGGGCGCGGCGGATGAGACTTAGGTGTCCTTCGTGCAGGCAGCCCATCGTGGGCACGAACCCGATTCGACGGCCCTGCTCGCGCCACTGAAGGGCCAGCCGTTGCATTCGTTTGGGCGAGCGCACCGTCTGCATCGCGTTGTTCATCATCCTCGGGGTTAAGCCCTAGGCAATGAAAAATCGGCGGCCCAGGGCTTTGGAGTTTGGCGGAGATTTTTCCCTTGCCCGCGCGCCCGTTTTGCGCATGATCCCTTGCCGTTGGAAGTATAAGCGGAGAGAATAGAGGGCGAGGCGATTGTTGTGCGAAAGGAAGCCATGGCGGTTTATCCCAAGGAGCATTTGATCAGGGTGTCGCAGCAGTTTCGGATCTACGGGCAGTTGCTGCACGCCGAGCTTTGCAAGATCGGCCACATCAACGAGACCTACACCGCCACTTATGACCAGGGCGGGGTGGTGCTGCGCTACATCCACCAGAAGATCAACAAGAATGTCTTCCGCGATCCCGTGGCGGTGATGAACAACTTGATCCGAGTCACCACCCATTTGCAGCGCAAGCTCCGGGGCAACGGGGCCTATCAAGCCACCCGGCGGGCGTTGACCATCGTACCCACCCACGACGGGAAGCCGTTCTACGTGGATGAGGGGGGGGATTACTGGCGCACGTTCGTGTGCGTCGAGCGTGTGCACTCGCTGGAGTCGGCCGAGACGCCTGCTCAGGCTTATGAGGCGGGCAGGGCGTTCGGCGAGTTTCAGGCGCTGCTTGCGGACCTGCCCGGGGAGCGACTTCACGAAACGATTCCCCATTTCCACAACACCCGCAAACGCTTCCAGCAACTAGTGCGCGCCGTCGAGGAGGATCCGGCGAGCCGGGCGATCCTGGCCAAAAAGGAGATCGAGTTCGCCTTGGCCCAGGAGCCGTGGATCGACACCTTGCTTGAGGCCCACGCGCGCGGCGAGATCCCCGAGCGCATCACCCACAACGACACTAAATTCAACAACGTTCTCCTGGATTGGGAGACCGGCCAGGCCATGTGCGTGGTGGACCTGGACACCGTGATGCCCGGCCTGATTCACTATGACTTCGGGGACATGATTCGGACTACCACCAGCCCTACGATGGAGGATGAGCGGGATCTTTCCCGGGTCCGGATGCGGATGCCGATGTTCGAGTCTTTGGCCAGAGGCTACATCGAGGCCACCCGGGCGTTTCTCACCCCTGCCGAGAAGAAGTATCTCGCTTTTGCAGGGCGCTTGGTTACATACACGATCGGCATTCGGTTTCTCACCGATTTCATCCAGGGCGACGTTTACTTCCGCGTCCATCGGCCCAATCACAACCTGGATCGCTGCCGGACTCAGTTCGCTTTGATGCGGTCGATTCAGGAGCAGGAGGAAGCGATGCAAAAGGTGGTGGACGAGATTTATTCCGGAGCCGCCTCGAGGGCCGTGGCGTCATGAGGGAGCAGAGGGTTCAGAGACTGATCGAGTGCGGGCTGGTTCCGATCATTCGCGCGCCGCGTAGGGAGGATGTGGTTCCAGCCGCCCGCGCGCTGGCGGAGGGCGGAGTGAAAGTGGTCGAGATCACATTGAC
>JAGHDA010000388.1 GCA_021160185.1 Verrucomicrobiota bacterium | reverse complement strand
CTTCTAGGTTGGGTTGCGGAATAGGAGTTCGATTTATGGCAGAAAACGCGCCGCAAACGCCGAATCCGCCTCAACCCGGGCAAGGGCAAGCGCCCAAGTCCGGCGAGAGCGGCAAGATTCAACCCAAGAAGGAAACGGTTCGGATCAGCTTGCCGCCCAAGCCGAAAGCCGCCCCGACTATCAAGATTCCGCGGCCCGCCGCGCCGCCGACGGGCCAACCTGCCGCCCAACCGGCGGGTGCGCCGGCTCAGGCCCCTGCAAAGCCGGCAGCCGCTCCCGCTGCAGCCACCCCTGGCGCGGCGGCTCCTGCGGCTGCGGCCGCTCCGGCCGCGCCCGCCAAACCCAAGATGGCGCCCCGCGCGGCGCCTGCCGCCGCCGCGGCGCCGGCTCTCAGCGTAGTGGACATCTCGCTGGCCGTGGCTGCGGCGATCGCCGCTCTGCTCGCTCTGGCGCGCGTGTTCCTATTGATCTAGCCGCTGCGGGCTGGAGACGGAATTCTCCAGAGAATCCGAACAAAAAACAACAGACGTTATGCTCGAACTCAACGAGGCCAACTTCCAACAAGAAGCGCTCGCCGCCTCGGAGCCGGTCGTGGTCGACTTTTGGGCCGAATGGTGCGGCCCTTGTCGCATGATCACTCCGATCCTCCAGGAGCTTGATCAGGAATACGGGGGCAAGGTGAAATTCGCCAAGGTTAATGTGGACGAGAACCAGAACCTGGCGGCTCAATTTCGAATTACCAGCATCCCCACGCTGATTTTCCTCAAAGGCGGCCAGGTGAAGGAGATCGTCATCGGGCTCCGGGGCAAAAACGACCTCAAACAGATCATCGATCGGCTCCTGGCCGAAGGCTGAGGGATTTTGCCGACGCTCGACCTGCCCTGGTTTAGAGCGGCGGTTCGTTTCGACAACTTCAACGCGCCTCCTGCCAGGAGGCGCGCGTTGTTTTTTTCATCCCCTTAACTCCGCTTATGCTCCGAAAACTTCACGGAAACGAAGAGTTCCGCCGGCATGAATTTCCGGCGACGTCTCGGGAAATTTTCCTCGCCCATGCCGGGGTCTCCCCGCTGCCTCGCCGCGTCGCCGAGGCGATGCGGAACTATCTCGAGACTTGCGCTCTCACAGATCAGGAAGAAGCGCTGCCCCAGGGGCTCCTGCCTGGGATCAGAAAAAAGGCGTCTCGCTTGCTAGGCGTCTCGCCGGAAGAAATCGCCTTGATCGGCCCCACTTCCACCGCGCTCAGCGTCGTGGCTCTCGGTTTGGACCTCGCTCCAGGGGAACGCGTCCTGATCTGCGGGGAGGACTTCCCTTCAAACGTTTATCCGTGGCTGGCCCTCCGCGAGCGAGGCGCGATTGTAGAGAGGATTCCGACGCCGGCGCTCGGCCGCGTGGAGCCGGAGGCCGTTCTGGAAGCCATGGACGGGCGGACGCGGCTTGTGGCCGTCTCCTCGGCTCACTTCCTTTCCGGCTGGCGAACCGACATCGAAGCGCTCGGACGCGAGCTCAACCGTCGCGGCGCGCTCCTCTGCGTGGACGCCATCCAATCCTTGGGGGCGTTTCCGCTGCGCGCCTCTTGCGCGGACTTTGTCGCCGCCGGGGCGCACAAATGGCTTTTGGGCCCCTGCGGCGCGGGCCTGCTCTTTGTTCGCAAGGAGCGGCAAGAGCTCCTCAAGCCAAGGGCGTGGGGATGGCACAACGTCCAGTGTCCGGACTTCATCGCGCAGGAGCGCATCGTCTACCGCGACGACGCCGGGCGGTATGAAGCGGGCACGCCGGGCCTGGCCGGGCTTGCGGGGTTGGACGCCGCTCTGGATCTGTTCCTGGAGATCGGGCAGGAAGCAATCGCCCAGGACCTTCGAGCCAAGCGTCGTTTTTTGATCGATCGACTCCTCGGACGCGGCATGGAAGTCCTGGGAGCCGATTTCCCCGAATCCAACGCCGCCTCGATCGTAAGCTTCCGACCGCGCGCTGAGGATCCGGAAACCGCGTTCAAACGACTCCGCCGGGCGAAGGTTCGCGCCTCTTTGCGGAGCGACCCGAAGGGCCGCAAATACATCCGCTTTGCGCCCCACTTCTACAACACCGAGGCGGAGCTGGATTGCGCAGTGGAGGCGTTGGAAGCATGAAACGCTCCCGCGCCGACATCTCATCCGGCGCGGGGGAGCAACAGCAAATCTTCGGGCGCGACGCGAACGGCGGTTTTGGAGCCGCGCTTTCGGTCTTCCCGCGGGTTGAACTCCACAGCCTTGATCCGTTCCCCGCTCGGCAGCCGCAGCGTATATTCCTGAAGCCTGCCCAAATACACCGAGCGAATCGTCTCCGCCGTCAAGACGTTCTCGTCTCCCGACTCGAACCGAACCGCCTCGGGCCGGAAGCCGAGCCAGACGGCAATCCCCGGCTGAAAACCGTCGCGGGGAGGCAAGCAGAAATCTCCGGCGGCGGTTCGGACCCGAAGCCCTCGATCGTCCGCTCCCGCCGTCTCGCCTTCAAACCAATTGCACTCGCCCATGAAATCCGCCACGAACCGATCCCGAGGCCGGCGATACAGCTCCCGAGGCGCGTCGGTTTGGAGCACCCGCCCCGCTTTCATCACGCCGATCCGGTCCGCCATCGACAACGCCTCCTCCTGATCGTGGGTCACATATATGGTCGTGACGCCGGCCTCTTCATGAATCCGGCGAATCTCCTCCCGCATTGCCAAGCGCAACGCGGCGTCCAGGTTCGAAAGCGGTTCGTCCAGCAAGAGAATATCCGGCCGAATCACCAAGGCCCGCGCCAGGGCGACTCGTTGCTGCTGGCCGCCGGAGAGTTGGCCGGGCTTGCGGTCGGCGCAGGATTCCATTCGCACCATGCGCAAAGCCTCCTGCGTCATCTCAGCGCGTCGTTTGCGATCCATCTTCCGGACTTCCAAGCCGTAGGCCACATTTTCAGCCACGGTCATGTGCGGCCAAAGGGCGTAGTTCTGGAACACCATCCCCGTGTTGCGGCGACGGGGAGGGATCTCGTTCACCCGCTTCGACCCGAAGAACACCTCGCCCGCGTCCGGTTCGCAAAAACCGGCGATCACGCGCAGCAGGGTGGTTTTGCCGCAGCCGGAAGGGCCCAGGAGAAAAAACAGCTCCCGGTCTTCCACAACAAGATCGATTCCATCCAGAACTCGATTCTCGCCGTAGGTTTTGACGATCTGTCGGAGGAGAAGTCGCATAGTTCAGGAACCGCGCTTGGCCGGAGATACCGCCGCGGCCGACCGGCCGGCCGCGATGCGTCGATATTTTCTCATCGCCCAGACTTGCCACTCGATCCGCTTGCGATTCCGAAAGGCCGCGTCGCGCCAGCGGCCGCGCGCCCATTCGATCGCCTGAGCCTCGGCGATCGGCGGCGCGCCCAACTCCCGAATCGCCTCCGGCTGCGCGCCGCGCCGGATGACCGCCCGCCACGCTCGCCGCAGCTCCGGATGGGCGTCCACCAAAATCGCTCCGAAAAGATCCCCCAGCACGTCCCGCCGCAACTGAGCCAGGCTCGGATCGTAGCGAAAGCTTTGCCGCTTGCGGAACGGCGGCGGACTGACATTGCTCACACCGGCATATCGCTCATACAGCGCGGGGCGGACGCTCATCCGCTCGATCGAGAAGCGTTGAGGGCCTTCCGGGTGTCCCTTCGGCAAAAGCCACAACTTCTGGCCCGGCTCGTCCATCACGAAACGGATGAACCGGCGGGCGGTTGCCGCGTGCGGCGCGCCCTTAAGCAAGGCAATGCCGTCCACGCTCACCGCCACGAAGTCTTCCGGCAGGATGAACCGCATACTCTTCCGGCCCGCGGCGGCCACTTGAGTCAGGCCGTAAAAGTCGATCGCCAACCCGCACGCCGCCTCTCCCAGCGTCACCCGCCGAGCCGTAACCGAAGATTGACGGTCAAACCGATCAACGTTGCCCGCCAAACGGGTCAGCCACACCCAGCCCTCCTTCCAACCGTAAGCCTGGAGGAACGCCTCATACATGTTGCTCATCGACCCGCTCCGGCGCGGATCGCCCGCCCCCACCCAACCGAAGCGGCGCGGATCCCCCAGGTCGATCCAGCGGCGCGCCGAGGGAAGAGAGGCCAGACGCTGCACGCGGAGGTTTTCCAAGACGCCGAAACTGGAAAGCGCCGCCCCGTACCATCGGTAATCCGGATCGTACACGCGCGCGCCAAGAAGCTCGGAAGGGACGCCCGCCAAGACTTCCTCCGGCAGCTTGCAACGCGCCAGCAGCCCCGCCTCGGCCAGGCGAAGGCACGGCTCAGGGCCGCCGCCGAAGAAGACGTCGATCCCGATTCCCTCCGGCTTGGCCGCAAACTCGGAAAGGACAAACTTGATCGCGTCGCTCGTCCCGCCCACCGTGCGCCACTCCGCTTCGGCCGGCTCGCCGAACTGCCTCTGATGCCATCGGGCGAAGGCCCGGCCGAACTCATACCGGATGGCGGCGTTGTGGGGGCTGATCACGACAACCCGAGCCGGCGCGGCCGCAAGGGCAAAACCGGCCGCCAGGCAAAAGCCCGCCGCCGCGACCATGAACGCCCCGCGGCTCCTCCGCCTGGCTCCGCCCGCCTCGAATCCCATCGCCGCCCACCTTATCACCCGCGCCGCCCTGCGACAACCGGACGCAGCCGCCGCCGCGCGGAAGAAAAGAGCGCTTGCGCAATCCAGGGCCCAGGCGTTATACCCGCCGCGGGCAAACGAGCAGAACAGCTCAACTGCAAAGACAGCACCGCTTGTGAACTACCGAAACGTCACGCCGCCTGAGGGCGGCAAAATTCGCGTGGTCGAGGGTCGGCTCCAGATCCCTGAGAATCCGATTCTGCCCTTCATTCGAGGCGACGGCACCGGGCCGGATATCTGGGCCGCCGCGCAACGGGTCCTGGATGCCGCGGTGGAAAAGGCCTATGGAGGAGCCCGGCGAATCGCTTGGTTCGAGGTCTACGCAGGCGAAGCGGCGCACAACCGCTTCGGAGAATGGCTTCCTCAGGACACCGTCGAAGCGTTCAAGGAATTCCTGGTCGGCATTAAAGGGCCTCTCACCACCCCCGTGGGCGGCGGCATTCGCTCGTTGAACGTGGCGCTTCGCCAGACCTTGGACCTCTACGTCTGCCTCCGGCCCGTCCGCTACTTTCCCGGCGTGCCCTCGCCGGTTCGCCGCCCGGAGAAGGTTGATATGGTCATCTTCCGCGAGAACACCGAGGACATCTACGCAGGGATCGAATTCAAGGAGGGGACCGAGGAATGCGACCGGTTTCTGAAGCTGTTCGCCGAAAACTTCCCGGAGCGGTTCAAGAAAATCCG
>JAGHDA010000265.1 GCA_021160185.1 Verrucomicrobiota bacterium | reverse complement strand
CTTGGCCGGGGCGGGCGCGCGGGAAGTTCCCGCCTCGGACGCTCCGGCCGGGTTTCCAAGGCAACAGGCCGCTGCGACCAGAAAGATGAGTTGCGTCCGTTTCATGGTTTCCTCCGCCGACGAATCCTCTCCGCCCACTCAAGCTGCGTCGGCGGGGCGGGCGTGTCAACCCCGAGCGAAGGGCGCGGCGGATTGGGGTTTGAGACAACAGGACGCGATGTATCGACGCATCCGGATATGTTGATTGGTTTTGTAATCGAGGCTATGCTTCCTCGCGCCGGGGGGAAGCCGGCTCGAGGCGGACAGCGGCATTGTCGAGAATGAACGAAGAGCGAAGGGAACAGAGGTTTGAGCGCCTCTTGGAGTTGCTTCAGGAGCGCATTGTGATCTTGGACGGCCCCCGAGGGACGATGATCCAGGCCATGGAACTAAGCGAGGCGGATTTCCGGGGGGAACGTTTCGCCGATTGGCCCAAGGAGCTGCGCGGGAACAACGAGGTTCTGAACCTGACCCGCCCGCAGCTTATCGAGGAGATTCATAGGGAGTATCTCGAAGCGGGTTCGGACGTTATCGGCACGAACACTTTCAACGCCAATCGGCTTTCCCAGGCCGACTACGGCTTGGAGGGGTTGGTGTTCGAGATCAATCGGGAAGCGGCCCGAATCGCCCGACGGGCCGCGGACCGTTTCGCGTCGGAGCGCCCTGATCGTCCGACGTTTGTGGCCGGCGCCATAGGGCCGACCAATCGCACGGCGAGCCTTTCCTCGGACATGGCCGATCCGGGCGCGCGGGCGGTCACATTCGACGAGTTGGCCGAGGCGTATCTCGAGCAGGCGCGCGGCTTGTGGGAAGGGGGCGCGGATCTGTTTCTGATCGAAACGATCTTCGACACGCTCAACGCCAAGGCGGCGATTTTTGCCTTGGAAACGTTGTTCGACGAGATCGGCCGGCGGCTGCCGGTGATGCTTTCGGCGACCATCTCCGACGCCTCTGGGCGGACGCTTTCGGGGCAGACGATCGAGGCTTTCTGGAACTCGATTCGCCACGCCAAACCGTTGGCGGTGGGGTTGAACTGCGGCCTCGGGGTGGATCAGGTCAGGCCTTACCTGGAAGAGCTGGCGTGGCTGGCGGATTGCCACGTGAGCTGCTACCCGAACGCCGGGCTGCCCAACGCCTTCGGACAATACGAGGACACGCCGGAGCACATGGCGCGCGCGATGGCCGAATTCGCGCGAGAGGGATGGCTGAATCTGGTCGGGGGCTGCTGCGGTTCGACGCCCGCCCATATCCGTCGGATTGCGGAAGCGGTGCGAGGCCTGCCTCCGAGAAAGCCGCCGGCCCTGCCGCGGTGGCTGCGGCTGAGCGGCTTGGAGCCGCTGGTCGCCCGTCCGGAGATCCGGTTCATCTACATCGGCGAGCGGACCAATGTCATGGGCTCGCCGCGGTTTGCGCGCTGCATCCGGGAAGGGAGAATGGCCGACGCGGTCGAGATCGCTCGGCAACAGGTGGCCAATGGGGCGCAGATGCTGGACGTGAACCTGGACGAGGGCATGCTCGACTCGCGGCGGCTGATGGTCCAGTTCCTCAACCTGTTGGGGGCGGATCCCGAGATCGCCCGCGTTCCGATCATGCTCGACTCCTCGAAGTGGGAGGTGCTTGAAGCGGGGCTCAAGTGTCTTCAGGGCAAGGGCGCGGTCAACTCGATCAGCCTCAAGGAAGGGGAGGAAGCGTTTCTGGAGCGCGCGCGGCGGATTCTCCGGTATGGAGCGGCCGTGGTAGTGATGGCCTTTGACGAACGGGGTCAGGCCGACACCTACGAGCGGAAGATCGAGATCTGTGAGCGCGCCTACCGATTGCTGACCGAGAAGGCCGACTTCCCGCCCGAGGACATCATTCTCGACCCCAATGTGCTCACTGTCGCCACCGGCATCCCCGAACACAACGCCTACGGCCTGGCGTTTATCGAGGCGACGCGTTGGATCAAGAAACATCTGCCCCATGCCAAAGTGAGCGGGGGGATCAGCAACATCTCCTTCAGCTTTCGCGGGAACAATCCGGTTCGGGAAGCGATCCACGCGGTCTTCCTCTACCACGCCATTCAAGCGGGGCTGGACATGGGCATCGTCAACGCGGGCATGGTGGGCGTCTACGAAGAGGTGGAGCCGGAGCTGCGCGACTTGATCGAAGACGTGCTGTTCAATCGGCGGCCGGACGCCACCGAGCGGCTGGTGGCTTACGCCGAGCGGGTCAAGCCTCGCAAGGACCGTCGGGCGGTCGGGCAGGAAGATTGGCGCAAAGCTCCGGTGGAAGAGCGCATCCGCCACGCGTTGATCCGCGGCCTCGATCAATACATCGAGCAGGACGTCGAGGAGGCCCGGCGCAAGTACGGCGGCCCTTTGGCGGTCATCGAGGGGCCGTTGATGGACGCCATGAACACCGTCGGCGATTTGTTCGGTTCCGGACAGATGTTCCTGCCGCAGGTGGTCCGATCGGCGCGCGTGATGAAGAAGGCGGTGGCGTATCTGACGCCGTTTCTCGAGGCGGAAAGGAAAGGCGAACGGCGCGCCCAAGGCCGCGTCCTCCTGGCCACCGTCAAGGGCGACGTCCACGACATCGGCAAAAACATCGTCGGCGTCGTTTTGAGCTGCAACGACTTCGAGGTCGTCGACCTGGGCGTCATGGTTCCGGCCGAGCGCATCCTGGAAGAAGCGCGCCGCCGCCGCGTGGACGCGGTCGGACTCAGCGGCCTTATCACCCCTTCCCTGGATGAAATGGTCCACGTGGCAAAAGAGATGGAACGAGCGGGCCTCAAGGCTCCGCTGTTGATCGGGGGGGCCGCCACGAGCAAGGTCCACACCGCCGTCAAGATCGCTCCCGCTTATTCCCAGCCGGTTGTCTATGTGCGCGACGCCAGCCTGGCGGCGCCTGCGGCGGCTCAACTGATCAACCCGCAAACTCGCGGGGCTTTCGGCCGCCGCACGCGCGAGGAGCAGGAAAAAGCCCGCGCCGGGCACATTGCGCGGACGCAGCCGCTGATCACGATCGAGGAAGCTCGCGCCCGCGCGCCGAGGCTCCGATTCGACGCGCTGCCTCGGCCCGACTTCGTGGGGGTTCGGGAAATCCGGGACCAGCCGATTGCGGAGTTGATTCCTTACATCGATTGGAGCCCATTCTTCCATGCCTGGAGCCTGCGGGGACGGTTTCCCGCCATCCTGGAGCACCCGCGTCACGGCGCCGAGGCCAAGCGGGTCTACGAGGACGCGCGGCGGCTTTTGGACCGGATCGCCGCCGAGAAGCGGCTTCGCGCCCGAGGCGTCTACGGCTTCTTCCCTGCGAACCGTGAGGGGGACGATGTGATCCTCTTTGCCGATGAGGAACGGAGGCGCGAGTTGGCCCGATTTCATTTCCTTCGCCAGCAGGCTGCCAAAGGCCCCGGCGAGCCCAGCCTGTGCCTGGCCGATTTTGTGGCGCCGCGCCGCCCTGCCGCTGAAGGGCCTTCTCCGGCCGATTACCTCGGTCTTTTCGCGATCAGCAGCGGCTTCGGGTTGGACGAGTGGGTTCGGACGTTGAAAGAAGACG
>JAGHDA010000236.1 GCA_021160185.1 Verrucomicrobiota bacterium | reverse complement strand
GTGCGGTTGACCGCGGGCAAGCAGGGGTGGCGGTTTGCGCCCGGCCCGAGGTTCGAGGCTCCGTTTCCTCTCGGCGCGGTGGTTCCGGCTCTGGAAGGGACCCAGCCCCAATGGGCCGCGATGGCGGCGAAGGGCCAGGCCGTGGCGCTTTTCCGGGTTTCCCCCGACGGGGGGCTGAAATGCCTCAAGGAACTGACGCCGCGCGAGGGCGACAAGTTTTTCGGCCTGATCGGCTTGGACGGCAAGGTCTTGGCGACCTCCGCCGAGGATTATCTCAAAGCCGCCACGCACGGCGTGCTCTTAACTTGGCGCGACGGTCAATGGACGGCCGCTCCCAGGGCCAGGCTCAGCTCGCTTGCGGACACTGACGACGCCACCATCCCCGAGATTTACAAGAGGATTCTGGCCACGCTCAAAGCCGAGGGCATCCGTTCCGCTTCGGACATGAAGCCTTACACCAACACGATTCCCGGCACGGCCGTCCGATACGTTATGGTTCCTGTGCCCGGCGGGGAGTTCGTGATGGGCAGTCCGCCCAATGAGCCGGGCCGCAGAGACGACGAGGGGCCCCAGCACAAGGTCAAGCTCGATCCCTTCTGGATCGGCAAGTTCGAGGTCACGTGGAACGAGTATGAAATCTTCATGTACCCGGACGATGAGAAGAAGCTGCGCCATCAGTACCCGACTGAGGAATACGTGAACAAGACTTCCGACGCGGTGAGCCGGCCTTCCAAGCCGTACACCGAGATGAGCTTCGGCATGGGCCGTGACCGCTACCCGGCCATTTGCATGACCCAGCACGCCGCGAACAAGTACTGCCAGTGGCTCAGCGCGAAGACGGGGCACTTCTACCGGCTGCCCACCGAGGCCGAGTGGGAATACGCCTGCCGGGCCGGGACCACAACCGCCTATTCCTTCGGCGAGGACGCCTCCAAGCTGGGGGATTACGCCTGGTACGAGGACAACAGCGATTTCAAATACCACAAGGTGGGCCGCAAAAAGCCCAATCCGTGGGGGCTCTACGACATGCACGGCAACGTGTGGGAATGGTGCCTGGATCAATATGAGCCCAACTACTCCAACGTCATGAAGCAGGCTGAGAATCCGTGGCTCAAGCCCAAGACGCTCTATCCGCGGGTGGTTCGCGGCGGCTCCTACGATGATCCGCCCGAGGATCTGCGCAGCGCCGCCCGGCGGCCTTCGGATCCTTCCTGGAAGATGCGCGATCCTCAGTTGCCCAAGAGCATCTGGTGGTTCTCGGACGCCCCGTGGCTTGGGTTCCGCCTGGTGCGGCCGCTCAAGGTCCCGCCTCCGAACAAGCTTCGGGAATTCTGGAACACCCTTCCTGAGGAAAGGGACTAAGGCCTGACAGGCTTGCCAACTTGTTTCTCGCGCCGCCGCCCCCATGGGCGGCGGTTTGGTTTCCATCTTCCGCACGTTGTTCGGAAAGCCGCGGCGCGGTACGGTAGGGGTCATGGGCAAGATGCTTTTCCTGCTGACGGCGGCGCTGGGCGCGGTTCCCCTCGCAGCCGGCGAAGCCCTTCCGCGCGAATCTCCGGAGGCGTGGCCGCAATTTCACCGGGAGACGCGGCCCTGGAGCTACTGGTGGTGGATGGGCAGCGCAGTGGACCGCACAAACCTCGTTCGGGAACTGGGGCGTTATCGCACCGCGGGATGGGGCGGCGTCCACATCATCCCCATCTACGGCGCCAAGGGATGGGAGAGTCGGCGCATTCCTTTCCTGAGCAAGGAGTGGATGGCCATGCTCCGCTACACCTTGTCCGAGGCCGAGCGATTGGGCTTGGGCGTGGATATGACCACGGGAACCGGCTGGTGTTTCGGCGGACCGAACGTAACCGAGCGCGAAGCCAACGCGCGGGTTGTCATCCGGAAAATTGAGAAGGGCTCTCTTGCCGGGCTGCGGCCCCCCGCCGGAGTCGAGTCGCCGGCGCTCATCTGCGTGAGTCCCTCCGGCGGTTGGACGAATGTGACGGCCCTGCTCGGAAAAGGGGCCGAGGCCGTCCGCCGCGCGCCGCCGGATGCGCAGTTCTACCTTGTGGGCCAACGGTTTTCCGGCCGGCGGGTCAAACGCGCCGCCCCCGGCGGCGAAGGTTCCATGCTCAACCCGATCTATCCCCAAGCCATGCGCCGCTATCTGGAGCGCTTCACGAAGGCGTTTGCGGGATGGAGCGGCTCCGGACTCCGGGCGATGTATCATGACTCGTACGAATACGTCTCGGACTGGGCGCCGGATTTCCTCGATCAGTTCGCCCGCCGAAGAGGCTACCGACTGGAGCCCCATTTGCCCGCCCTTCTGGGTGAGGGGACGAAAGAGGAAACTGCGCGCGTGCGGGCCGACTGCCGGCGAACGGTTTCAGACATCATGGTGGAAGAGACCTTTCCCATCTGGGTCCGGTGGGCCCATGAGCGTGGGTTCCAAACGCGCTTCGAAGCCCATGGCGCGCCCGCCAACCTCCTCGACTTGTACGCGTTGGCCGACATTCCGGAAACCGAGATGTTCCGGAACGATCGCGACCCGCTCGTGGCCAAGTTCGCCTCCTCCGCCGCTCACCTGACCGGCCGCCGCCTTGTCTCCGCGGAGACCGGCACTTGGCTTAAGGAACATTTCACCGTGACCCTTGCCGATCTGAAGGCGCTGGCGGACGATCTTTTCCTCTCCGGGGTCAACCACATCATTTTCCACGGCACATGTTATTCGCCCGACGAAGCCGGTTGGCCTGGTTGGGTTTTCTACGCCTCCACGCAGCTCAATCCCCGCAATCCGATCTGGCATGACGTACCGGCGTTGGCGGCCTACATCACCCGATGCCAGTCGATCCTCCAAAGCGGCGAGCCGGACAATGAGCTGCTGGTTTACTGGCCGATTCACGACCTTTGGCGGGAGGGAGACGGCCTGGTCCGCCAACTCACCGTCCACAATGCCGCGCAGTGGTTCCGCGCCCAGCCCGTGGGCCGCGCGGCCGAGCGCCTTTGGGAGGGGGGATGGAGCTTTGACTATGTCTCGGACCGCCAGCTGCTCGCCTGCCGGACGGAAGGCGGGCAAATCCGCGCTCCGGGCGCCGCGTGCCGCGCGCTTCTCATCCCGTCCTGCCGCCGCATGCCTCTGCGGACGCTGAAAGCCGCCCTCGACCTGGCCAAAACCGGGGCGACCGTGATCTTTGCAGGCGCGTTGCCCGAGGATGTTCCCGGACTTGCGGAGCTCGAAAGCCGCCGCGCCGCGCTGAACCGGCTTCTCGGCGGGATTCGATGGGAGCAGGCCGGCCGGGTTCAATCCGCCCGCTTCGGCCGAGGCCGCCTCTGGCTCGGCGATCCGGAGCCGGCCCTGCGCGCGGCCGGCCTGAGGGCCGAGCCGATGGTCGCGCGGACCGGGCTTCGTTTCATCCGACGCCGCTTCCACGCGGGCCGCCACTATTTTATCGCCAACCGGGGGCGGGAAGCGTTCCGCGGCTGGATCCCTTTGCGCGGACCGGCCGCCTCCGCCATCTGGATGGATCCGATGAGCGGCGAAACAGGACGCGCCCTTCTCCGCAGCGGATCCGCCGCGGAGCCGCGAGTTTGGGCGCAACTGCGGCCCGGCGAGGCGTTGATTCTGAGGGTGTTCGAAAAGCGGCTCGTCCGCGGCCCTCTGTGGACCTGGGCCGAGGCGACAGGCGAACCGATCCCGCTTCGGGGAGAGTGGCATGTGCGGTTCCTGAGCGGAGGCCCCACGTTGCCCGCGCCATTCAAGGCCGACAAGCCGGGTTCATGGACCGAACTCGGCGGCCCGGAGGCCGCCCGCTTCGCCGGCACAGCCAGATACGCTTTGAAGTTCGACGCTCCTTGCCGCGACCCTGCGGCGACGTGGCTGCTCGATTTGGGCAGGGTGGCGGAGAGCGCCCGCGTCCGTCTCAACGGCAAAGATCTTGGAACCCTCATCGCCCCGCCTTTCCGCCTCTTCCTCGGCCGGCTCAAACCCCGCGGCAACCTGCTTGAAGTGGACGTGACCAACCTTGCAGCGAACCGCGTTCGCGATCTGGACCGACGCAAGGTTCCCTGGAAGAACTTTCATGACATCAACTTCGTGAACATCGACTACAAACCCTTCGACGCCTCGGGCTGGCCGCTCCGCGATTCGGGCCTTCTTGGCCCTGTCCGCCTTTTCCCGGCCCGACGTCTTTCCGGACCCGACTCCGAGAGCCGCTGACGCCGCAAATTTGCGCGTTAGCAATCCAAGATGGACGCCATGAGATCAAGGTTCCTTCTTTATTCGTTGTCGGGCGTCGGGCACGCCCCCGGTGGAGAGGAAAAGGACAGGCGCGGCTGCCTGTTTGCGTTGGGGAGCGCCGTAAAGGGAAAGAGCCGAAGGAAAGATGGTGCGCGCGGCAGGATTTGAACCTGCACGGGAGAAAAGCCCCACTAGAACCTGAATCTAGCGCGTCTGCCAATTCCGCCACGCGCGCATTCGCAGCGGACCCTCTCGGGCCAGCCTCGGATATCCATAGCCGCTTGCTTCGCCGAACGCAAGAGCGAATTTCTCCTTAGAGCGCGCCGGGGCCCGGTTTTGGTCTGGTTCGTAGAAGGGGTCGGTTGCTATCCTCGCGGAGCCGCGGGGGATTGGGGAACGGCGGAATGCGGCGGATCCGGAGAGAGGCGAATCTCTATGTGGACAGCGGCGACGTTGGCGAAGCTGGACATCGGGGCCCTTTACGTGTGGAAGCAGACCACCTTGGAGGGCAAGGCCATCATTTTGGTTTTGGTGGTGCTCTCCGTGTTTGCGTGGGCCGTGATGGCGAGCAAGGCGATGGAGATGCGCCGGGCGCGCCGCCTCAACGACCTTTTCCTGGGGGAGTTCCGGGGGCAGAAGGACGTGTTCGCGATCTTCGATCGGGGCGTTTCCGTGGAGGGATGTCCTCTGTTTTCCGTCTATCAAGCCGGATGCGCGGAATTGGACAGGCGGCTGCGTCCTGCGCCGGAGCTGCCGCGGCGGGAGCAGGTTTCGCTCAAAGCGATGGAGCGGGTAAAGCGGGTTATAGAACGGGTGGTGGCGGAGGAGTCGCTCCGGCTCGAGTCGGGGTTGATCCTCCTGGCGCTGGCCGTCAGCGGCGCGCCGTTTTTGGGGCTCCTGGGCACCGTGTGGGGGGTGATGAACACCTTCAGCGGCGTGGCCCAGGCGGTGGCGGCGGGCAACCGGGCGGATCTGGCGGCGATGGCTCCGGGCGTGTCGGGGGCCTTGTTGACCACGGTGGCCGGACTGTTGGTGGCGATCCCATCCATGTTCGGCTACAACTGGCTGGTTCATCACCTGCGAGTGCACACGGTGGAGCTGGACAACTTCGCCCAGGAACTGGTTTCGGAGATGGAAACCGAGTACCTTGGCGAGTCGGAGGAGCTCTGAGCGGCGTTTTTGAACGAGAGAAGAAGAGCGCGGCGACGTGAGACGATTCTCCAAACGGTCTCATCTGGTCACGTTGAGCGACATCAACGTCACGCCTCTTTTGGATTTGGCGTGGGTGTTGCTGATTATCTTCGTGATCACGACGCCGTTGCTCGAGCGGAGCGTCGATTTGAAGCTTCCCGAGGGCGGCGCGCCGACGCGGGTGGATCGGCGGGACATCCAGACGGTGGAGATCGACGCGGCGGGGCGCTACTTCCTCAACGGCGCGCCGATCCAGCTCGACGCTTTGGAGAAGACCCTTGTGGCAGCGCATCGGAGCAATCCCAACCTGATTGTGCGAATCCGGGCCGACCAGAACGGTCAGTTGAGGTGGTTCTATCCGGTGATTGACCGGTGCACGCGCAACGGGATCACGCGCATCAGCTTGGCCACGCGTCCGCCGAGCCGACGATGAACAGGGTTTACAAAGAATGCGTTTTCTTTTCCGCAGCGGCGCACGCCGCGCTGGTTCTGGCGCTGGCGGCAGGGGCGGCGTTTTTGAAACAGCGGCCTCGGATCGAGCCGCCGACGGCGGTGCTGACGTTTATTCCGGACGAGCTGGTGGATCGTCCGATAGTAAGCCCTCCGCCTGCGCCTCCGGCTCCGCGACGGCGGACGCCCCCGGCTAAGCCAACGCTTCCGGCTAAACAGACGCCCCCGGCCAGACGGACGTCGCCCTCGCCGAAACCGGCGTCCTCTCGGCCGAGCCCCAAACCGCGGCCTGAGCGGACGAAGCCGAAATGGACTCCGAGCGAAAAGATCACGGTTAATCTCAAACCCACTGTCCGCCGCCGCTCGCCCGCAAAGCCCAAGCCCGCGCCGGCGGCTTCCAAGCCGGACCCCTCCGCCAGGCTGTTGCAGCGGGCCATCCAGAATGTGGCGCGGCTGGCGGCGCAGCCGTCCACCGCTATCGAGACGGTCGGCGGCGCGACGCGCACCTACGCCGATTACGGGCTCTATGTGAAGATGATATACGACCGCGCCTGGCGTCCGCCTCGGGAAACCGGCAAGCAAGGCGCCGCGGTGAAGGCCCGGGTGGTGATCGGCCGAGACGGGAGGGTTCTTTCGGCCCGCATCGTGCAGCCCTCAGGCGATCCGGCTCTGGATCGCTCGGTGCGGGATTGCCTGGATCGAGTCAAGTCGATCGGCAAACCCTTTCCCAAGGGGGCCAAGGAAGATCGGCGCGCGTTTCTTATCAATTTCAAGCTCAGAGCGGTGGAATCGTTGGGATAAAAATGAGAAGCATGATTTGGAAAAAAACGGGATGGGCGGCGGCGATCGCGGCATGGACCCTGATGGGATCGGCGCGGCCCGCTGAAGAGCTGACCATCGAGAAAGTAGGCGCCTTGGGGCGGATTCCGATTGCTGTGGAAGGCTACTCGGGAGAAGCGGCGCAGGTCCTTCGGTTCGATCTGGAGATTGCCGGCTTTCGGTATGTCGATCGTTCCCAGGCGCAGTATCTCCTCGCGGGCAAAAGCGTCAATCGGGTGGAGGGCGCGTTGACGGATCTGGTAAGCGGGGCGCGGTTGTTTTCCAAGGCGTACACTGGCGCCACGCTGCGGGTCCAGGCGCACGCGTTGGCGGACGACGTGGTCCAAGCCGTCACAGGCCGCCCGGGGATCGCGCGGACCCGGATCGCCTTCCGCGTCACGCGCAACGGCGTGAGCGAGATCTACGTGGCCGATTACGACGGGCACAATCCGATTCAGATCACCCGAGACGGGACGGTCACGGCCGCTCCTTGCTGGGCGCCGGGCCAGAATAAGTTGCTCTACGTGACTTATCGATTTGGGAATGCGGACATCCTCCTTCACGATCTGAACACCGGACGGCGCGCCTTTGTGGCGCGATACAGCGGCTCGAACATCTCTCCGGCAGCCTCGCCGGACGGCCGCCGCGTGGCCATGATCCTGAGCAAGAGCGGCAGCCCTGATCTCTACGTGGCCAACCTGGACGGTTCCGGGCTTCGGCAACTGACACAAACCCCCGGCGTAGAGGCTTGTCCTACTTGGTCGCCGGACGGCCGATGGATCGCCTATTCCACGCGCCTGGGCGGCCGGCGGGTCTTGGCCAAGGTTCCGGTCAGCGGCGGCGCGCCCAAGCGAATTCCCACTTCCGGCGTTTTGAACCCGACCGAGGCGGATTGGTCGCCGGACGGCCGGTGGATCGCTTTCACCTCGCAGATGGGCGGGTTCGAGATTTGCGTTGTGCCCGCCGGAGGGGGCGAGGCGCGGATTCTCGTCTCTGGAGAAGATCCGGTTTGGGCACCCAATTCGCGGACGCTGATTTACGTTCGCCGGGCGGGCGGACGGCGACAGCTCTCTTTGCTTGACGTCTTCACCAAAGAACGAAAGGATGTGGCTCGTAGCCTGGGCGATTGCTCCCAGCCGACTTGGGCGCGGTAAGGCAGGAACGAGTAGCAGATAGCCTGAGGAATAAAGCATGAAGCGGTTAACGTTGGCCGGTTTTCTCGCAGGTGCGGTTGTGCTGATGAGCTGCAGCACAGGTTGTAGGCACCCTGAAAAAGGCATTACCCCCATTCCCGAGCGGGCTATGCCGCGCGTTTCGGAGCCGAAACCGAAACCGCCGGCGCAGCCTGTCAAGCCTGCCCGCCCTCAGCCGCCGAAGCCGACCCCGCCCACGCCCGGACCGGGCGGCGTCGCCCCCGGACAGAAAGCGAGCGGCTCCGAGCTGAAGACCACGCCCAGCGGCGTGGAGCTGCCTTCGCCGGAGATGTTCGAGGGCATGGTGATGGACACCAACTATTTCAAGGCGCAAACTGTCCATTTTGATTTCGACAGCTCTTTCGTCAAGTACAGCGAGCGACCGAAGGTCGAGGAGGTGGCCAAAGCTCTTAAGGCGACGCCCGAGGCCAAGCTGTTGATCGACGGCCACTGCGACGAGCGCGGCACGGAGGAGTACAACCGAGCTCTCGGCGAACGGCGCGCGCCCTCTCTGCGCGAGCACTTGATCAAGTTAGGGATTTCTCCCGATCGAATTCGGACCCGCAGTTGTGGTGAAGACCGCCCGGCGGATCCGCGTCACAATGAAGAGGCCTGGGCCAAGAACCGGCGTGGAGAGTTCATCCTGTTGCTGCCTCCTGGAGCCAAGCCGCCCAGCCCGCCGGCGGGGTCGGCCGAGAAATAGCCGGCGAGTCGGCTGGGGGCTTCGATTTGGCCCTTTACTCAGGGGAGGGAACGGCCTAGGTTGGCCGCAGAGGGAAGGATCGCAGGGACGCGGCGC
>JAGHDA010000140.1 GCA_021160185.1 Verrucomicrobiota bacterium | reverse complement strand
TCAAACAGGAGCAGAACCGCGTGTCTTCCGAGGCGACGCTTCCACCGGGAACCACCGCGTGGTTTGTGAACCTTCACACCGGCGACCTGGTCGCCAGCTCGGATTACTTTGAAAGCAACCACCGATGAACACCAATGCGCCCCACCAAACACCATTTCTCAAGACTGGACAAAAAGACCGGAGAGGAGCCATGAACCGCATCGCAACTCTTCTAGTCCTTTCAGTTTGCGCCTTGGCGCCATTGCGCGAGGCAGCGGCTGCCGACAAGCCCAACATCCTCTTCATCTTCGCCGACGACTGGGGCTGGGGTGACCTGTCGTGCCACGGCCACCCGTACATCAAGACGCCGAACATCGACCGGCTGGCCCGCGAAGGCACGGAGTTCTGCCGCTTCACCGTGGCCAGCGGGGTGTGTTCGCCCAGCCGCACGGCGGTGATGACGGGCCATTTCCCGGCGCGTTACAACATTGACGGCCACTTTGCGTGGGCCCATCAGAACGCACGGCGCAACATGCCGGACTGGCTCAGCCCGAAGGTGGTAACGCTTCCTCGTCTGCTGCAGCAGGCCGGATACCGCACAGCCCATTTCGGCAAATGGCACTTATCGAACAATATGATTCCCGACTCGCCGTTGCCGAGCGAGTACGGCTATGACGAATACGGCGCATTCAACTGCGCCGGCGAACAGATGCCCGTGCACGAGGACGCCATGCACGCCATCGCCTTCATCGAGCGGCGCCATCGCGAGGGCAAACCGTTCTTCATCAACCTGTGGATTCACGAACCCCACACGCCGCATCACACAGTGCCCAAGTATGAGTGGCGTTGCCGCGGTATTAAAGAGCGGACGGATCAAATCTATGCTTCGGTCTTGATGCACGCCGACGACCGGATCGGCCAGGTGCTCGACGCCCTCGATCGGCTGGGCCTGACCAACAACACGCTGGTGATCTTCAGCTCCGACAACGGGCCCGCCCGGGCGGCCTCGCCGGTGGAATTGGGCCTGATCTACGATACGGCGACAGGGGCGGGTTGGAACATCGCCGCCTCGAAAGGGACAACCGCCGGACGCAAAGGCTACAAGGCCAGCCTGTTCCAAGGCGGGATCAACGTGCCGTTCATTGCGCGGTGGCCGGGGAAGATTCCCGCGGGCAAGATCGATGACGTCTCTCTCATCTCGGCGGTGGACTTGCTGCCCACCTTTTGCGAGTTGGCCGGCGTTAAATTGCCCGACTCTTACAAACCGGATGGCGTCAGCCAAGCGGCCACTTTGATGGGGCGGCCGTATCCGCAACGCGAGACGCCGCTGTTCTGGAAATACCCATCCGCCTGGCCGCCGCGGAAGAACCGACCGTATCACTGGGTGTCTTACGCCATCATGGATCGGCATTGGAAATTGGTCGCCAACAAGGACCTGTCCTACTGTGAACTGTACGACATCGCTGCCGACCCCCTCGAAAAGCACGACTTGAAAGAACAGAAGCCCGAGGTCGCCCAGCAGTTGATGAGAAAGATCGCTGACTGGCAAAAGACACTCCCAGCGAAGCCCGATCCCTCCTGTTTTTCCAGCGAGCGACAGAAGAACGCCGCACGCTGATGTTTAGCAGCCGCCGAATGATCTGTGGGAGATTATGAAAATGAGAAGCATGCACAACCAAACCACGCAACTCGGCTTCGCCATCTTGGCGGCGACCATTCTGACTTCGCCTGTCTTCGCGCAGCGAATGGATAAATTGTGGGGCGACCGAACGGCGCAGGCCGGTGTCGGGCCGTCCGACCGCTCCGCGCTGTTTCGCGACGGCAACTACGGCATGTTCATTCACTGGGGTCTTTACTCACACCTCGGTGGCAAGTGGAAGGGCAGGACTTTTTACGGGATCGGCGAATGGATCAAGCGCCAGATGAACATCCCCGACGACGAATACAAGGCTGTCGCGAAAGAGTTCAACCCAACCCAGTTCAATGCCAGGGAAATCGTTCGCGTCGCGAAAGAGGCGGGCATGCGCTGGATTATCATCACGGCGAAGCACCACGACGGCTTTGCCATGTTCAAGTCGAAGCACCCCTTCAACATTGTCGATGCCACCCCGTTCGGCCGCGATCCGATGAAGGAACTGGCCGATGCGTGTCGCGAGGCGGGCCTGGGCTTTGGGTTTTATTATTCGCACAACCAGGACTGGACCGAGCCCGGTGGAACCCGAGGTCCCCGCAAAAACCCCGACGGCACGCCCGCCTCTTTCGAGCAATACTTCCGCAGGAAGTGCTACCAGCAGGTCAAGGAGATCTGCACCCAATACGGACCGCTGAGCTTTGTGTGGTTCGACACACCCGGGCGCATCCCGAAGAAATTCGTCGAGCAATTGGTGAAGCTGGTTCGCGAAACGCAACCGCAGGCGATGCTGTGCAGCCGCGTGGGTTATGGCTTGGGCGACTACCAGAGCAAGGGCGACATGGAAGTGCCGCCACGGAACATCGAAGGGCTTTGGGAGACGTGCGACACCACGAACGACTCATGGTCCTACGCGTGGTATGACCAGAATTGGAAGGATGCCACTGAGATCCTGCACCGGCTGGTCGCGACCGTGGCACGCGGCGGCGCCTATCTGCTCAACGTCGGCCCTGACGGCAAGGGACGCATCCCAACTCCGGCGAAACAGTACTTGTTGGAAGCCGGACAATGGATCAACCGGCATCCCAGCGTCATCTACGCAGCCGGGCCGTCGCCGTGGGGACACGCTTTGGCCTGGGGGGACGTCACGACACAGAATGATACGCTCAGCCTCGTCGTGTTCGATTGGCCGCAGGATGGCCGGCTGCTGCTGCCCGGGCTGAAGACGCCGATCGAATCAGCCCGCATCGTCACTGCCGCCGGTGAAACACCGGTCGAATGGGAGCGACATGGCGCCTGGACGGTCTTCCGCGTTCCCTGCGCGAAGCCGGAAACTCCCGCTGCGGTCATCGAAATCCAAACTGAAGAAACGCCGCAAGTCGATCAAACGTTGGGCGTCTATCCGAACACCGACACGACGCTGCTGGTCGAATTCGCCGAAGTGACCGGTGCGGAAAAGAAGCAGCTTCGATGGATGGAAAAATTCGGCGAGTGGAAACACATCACTCAAGTCGGCCAATGGCAGGACGGGGGGAAGGCCGTCTGGACCGTGAATGTGGCCGAACCCGGCGATTACATGGTCGAACTGACCTACAAGGGCGAAGGCCGCATGGTGTGGCGCATCGAGACCGACGAGGGCGCCATGCTGCAGAACCAGCAAAACTCGGCCACCGTTTATCACACCTACCCGTTCGGCCGTCTGGTCTTCGCGAAGCCTGGCAAACACACGCTCACCGTCTCGCTCATCGAGGGCGATCGCGAGCAAGCCAGCCTGTCGGCCATGTGCTTTCACCCGATGGAATGATGGACTGCAACAGGTTTGTCCCATGAAGACGCCGTTCGCCCTCGGCGTCGTATCGCTGCTTACGGAGCCTGTCGCGCTCCCTGCCACCGGCGCGCCGGCACCCGCGCTCCGGAGGGAAAGGAGCGCGGCCATCTTGGCCGCGTCCGTTCGCGGGCGGGACGCCCGCGCTCCGGGGGAAAGGAGTGCGGCCATCCTGGCTGCGTCAGCCCGCGGGCGGGACGCCCCAGCAAGCTTGACTTTGCGTGAGCAGCGCAAATGATCGGCTCTCACGTGACACGGTCAACAAGCAGCAGCATGCGCGCCGAAAAGAAAGGACCACCGGAGAGTCGAGCGCTTTACCTCAACGCCGAAGAAGTGCGCCGATGCCTACCCATGGCCGACGCCATCTCCGCCATGAAGCGCGCCTTCGCCCAACTGGCGCGAGGCGAAGCCGCGCTGCCGCCGCGGATGGTGATTCCCCTGCCCGAGGATCGCGGCGACTATCTGTTGATGCCGGCGCTGCTCGACAACGGGGCGATCCTCGGCGCCAAGCAGTTGACGTTGCTGCCCGGCAACCCGAAGGCGGGGCGACCGTTGATTCATGCGCTGATGACGCTATTCGACGGCGCCGCCGGCGAGCCGCTGGCGATCATGGACGGCGGCGCGTTGACGGCCGTGCGAACCGGCGCGGTCTCGGGAGCGGCGACAGATTTCCTGGCTCGCCCGGACGCCGCGACCGCGGCCATTCTCGGCGCAGGCCGACAAGGGCGAACGCAACTGGAAGCCATCTGCTGTGTCCGACCGATCAAACGCGCTTTCGTGTTCGATGTCGTCCCGGAGGCCGCTCAGGCCTTTGCCGCTGAGATGAGCCGCAAGCTCGGCATCGAGGCGCAAGCAGTAAAAAGCGCCGGCGAAGCTGTCTCCCGCGCGGACATCGTCTGCGCCGCGACAACCTCCGCCGCGCCGGTGTTCAGCGACGCTGATGTGCGACCCGGAACCCATCTGAACGCCGTCGGCGTTTACCATCCCGACCGGCATGAAACGCCCCCCGAAACGGTCGCGCGCGCCAAAGTCGTCGTCGACCAACTTGAAGCCGCCCGGCAGGAAGCGGGCGATCTGGTCATTCCCATCAAACAAGGGCTTTTCGCATGGAACCGGGTCCACGCCGAACTCGGCGAACTCGCCGTCGGGCGGAAGTCGGGCCGGGAAACGGCGGAGGAGATCACCTTCTTCAAGTCCGTGGGCCTCGCCATCCAGGATGTGGCGGCGGCGGCGCGCGCGCTGGAAAACGCCCGCAAGCATAGGCTGGGCGCTGAGCTCGGCTAGAGGCAAGGCGGCGCGGCCGGCAACGCCAATCGGAACTGCCATGCTCGTAAGCCTCTTCAACGACGTGATCGGACCTGTCATGCGCGGGCCGTCGAGTTCGCATTGCGCCGCCGCCTTGCGCATCGGTCGGCTGGCGCGCGACCTCATGGGCGGCGAGATCGCCAGCGTGTTGGTCGAGTACGACCGCCACGGTGCGCTTGCCTCCACGCATCGCAGCCAAGGTTCGGACATGGGGCTGTTTGGAGGCTTGCTGGGGTGGGACGCCGTCGATGAGCGCCTTCCTCGTTCGGCGCAGGCCATCCGCGAAGCCGGCGTCGACGTGCGCACCGAAACGGTGGATGCACATGATGAACATCCAAACACCTACCGACTCACCCTGGCCAACGCCCGCGAACAGCATACGCTCGCGGCCGTCTCCACGGGCGGCGGGATGGTCGAGGTCATCGAGATCGACGGCGCGCCGGTGTCCATCGCCGGCGACTACTGGGAAACGCTGGCCATGCTCGACCACAAAGGCGACATAGATCTCGAGGCGGCGCGGCGCGCTTTGGGCGCAGACGAGGTCATGGCTCATCGCTCGAAAACGGGGACGCTGGCGCAGATCAAGGCGCAACGGTTCATCGACGAACGGGAACTTGCCGCCACTGTGGGCAAGCCGCGCTGGACGCGGCGTCTGGCCCCCGTGCTTCCCGTGCTGTCGCGCCGAAACATGAGCGTGCCGTTTGCCTCCTGCAGCGAGATGTTCGAGCATGATGGAGACAGGAATTCCCCTCTTTGGCGGCTCGCCGCGGAGTACGAGGCGGCGCGCGGCGCAATCTCGACAGACGAAGTCCTGGCTCGGATGACGGACCTCGTGCGAATCGTAAGGCGGTCTGTCGAACAGGGCGTCGCCGGCTCTCACTACGAGGACCGCATCCTCGGCTGGCAAAGCGGCCGGTTCAAAGAGCGCCTCGAGAAAAGACGGCTCCTCGACGCCGGCATGCTCAACCGCATCGTGCTCTACGTGACGGCTCTCATGGAAGTAAAGAGCTCCATGGGCGTCATCCTCGCCGCGCCGACCGCCGGCGCGTGCGCGGCCCTGCCCGGCGCGTGCCTCGCCGCGGCCGATTCGCTGGAGCTGGGAGACGAAACCGCCGCCAAGGCCATGCTCGCCGGCGGCATCATCGGCGTTTTCATCGCCGCCCATTCGACCTTCGCCGCTGAAGTTTGCGGGTGCCAGGCCGAGTGCGGCGCGGCCTCGGGCATGGCGGCTGCGGCGCTGTGCGCCTTGGCCGGCGGCGACGCTCGTCAGTGCGTGGCGGCCGCCTCGATGGCCTTGCAAAGCACGCTGGGCATGGTTTGCACCCCGGTCGCCAATCGCGTCGAAGTGCCGTGCCTCAGCAACAACGTGCTGGCGGCCAGCAACGCGCTGTCCTGCGCCAACATGGCCCTCGCCGACTACGACCCCGTCATTCCGCTGGACGAGGTGATCGACGCCATGGACCGCGTCGGACGAGCGCTGCCCCGCGAACTGCGATGCACAGGGCTTGGCGGACTATCGACAACCCCCACCGCCAAGCGGCTCGAGCGGCGGCTCGAAAGGAAGAGCGAACAATAGGAAAGGAGCGCGGCGGTCAGCGGGCAACCATGGCGAAGGAGGCGTTATTCCAAAAAAGGGCGGGCATCTTGCCCGCCGTCAAAAGGAGCGCGGCCATTATGGCCGCATCAGCTCGCGGGCGGGGATGCCCGCGCTCCATTGGGAAAGGAGCGCGGCCATCTTGGCCGCGTCAGCCCGCGGGCGAGACGCCCGCGCTCCCTTCTTCCTCAAATAATCTTACCTCGCGATCCTCCAACACATACGTCCCTGCCGGCAGCCTGGCCGGGTTTCTCAGGATGTATCTCCGGCACGCCCGCCAGTGCTCCGCGCTCCGGATCATCCGATCCCAATAATCCTCAGCCCACAGCGCGCCGGCGCGGCCGAGGCGTTTGTTGAGTTCCTTGGAGGTGTAGCTCTTCCACGAGTGCACAATCCCCTCCAACAACCAGCCAGCCAGCGGCTGAAACAGCACATGCGCATGGTTGGGCATAACTACAAACGGCCCCAGCCGGTAGCGTTGCCCGTCAAAATGCCGCACCGCCCCGGCCACGATGCAGGCGCAGTCGGGCTCGCGCAGCACATACGAGCCGTGTCTGGCATCGAGCCACTCGTCGATGCGGCGGCTGAACCGCTCGTGATAGTCGCGCTCCGTGGCTTCGTCCCACGGCGCAGGGTGGAACTTGAGCCAAGCCGCCTTCTCCGCGGCCCATTGGTCAAGTTTGCTCCTGGCAATCGAGTCAGCCAGCCGCCACGTCACAAACTGCCACGCCTCGCCTTGTTCCCAATGCGGCAGATGGTGGCGATGACGGCGGATCTCCTCAAAGGGATTGAGAAACGGCGCACTGAACGGGACGTTGCTCATAGGCCCGAGCGTAAGGAGCGTCACCTCGAAAAGAAAGGGGAACAAAAGGAGGACGGGCGAGACGCCCGCGCTCCATTGGGAAAGGAGGGCGGGCATCTTGGCCGCGTCAGCCCGCAGGCGGGGACGCCCGCGCTCCGTTGGGAAAGGAGCGCGGCCATCTTGGCCGCGTCAGCCCGCGGGCGGGGACGCCCGCGCTCCATTCTCTCGGGGGCGCCGGCTGTTTTCCATGTGTTCTGGCAACGGCGAATCTCGTAGAATGCTCCGTATGAAACAACCGCGGTATGTTCTCGTCCTCCTGCTGGCGCTCTGCGCCGTTGCGTTTCCGCGTGAAGCGCAGGCCGCCGCAGCGCGAAAACCCAATATCATCCTTGTGTTTATCGACGACATGGGCTGGGGCGACCTTTCCTGCTTTGGCAATCGGGACGCCCGGACGCCGAACATCGATCGCATGGCGCGCGAGGGAATTCGCTTCGAGCAGTTTTATGTCAACTCGCCGATCTGTTCGCCCTCGCGAGTGGCCATCAGCACCGGCCAATACCCCACTCGCTGGCGCATCACCTCCTATCTGGCCCATCGGCGGATGAACGAGGCTCGCGGCATGGCGCAGTGGCTTGATCCGCGCGCGCCCATGCTCGCCCGGATGCTTCACCGGGCCGGGTACGCGACCGGTCATTTCGGCAAGTGGCACATGGGCGGCCAGCGCGACGTGGACGACGCGCCGCCGATCACCGATTACGGTTTCGACGATTCGCTGACGAACTTCGAAGGCATGGGCGACAAGCTCCTGCCGCTGACCCTCAAGCCCGGCCAGCTTCGTCCCGGCCGCATCTGGGCCGACGCCGAGCGCCTGGGCGGGCCGGTCACTTGGCGGCTGCGGTCCGAGATCACGTCCGGCTTCGTTCAGGCCGCCGTGGCGTTCATCGTCAAAGCCAAACTCGAGGGCAAACCGTTTTACATCAACCTCTGGCCCGACGATGTCCACAGCCCTTATTGGCCGCCGGTGGAAAAGTGGGGCCACGGCAGCAAACGCGCTCTTTACCTCGCGGTGCTGGAGGAAATGGACCGCCAGTTCGGACGGCTCTTCGAACTGGTCCGCAATGATCCAGAACTGCGCGACAACACGCTCGTCCTGATCTGCTCGGACAACGGGCCCGAACCGGGCGCCGGCCGGGCAGGGCCGTTTCGCGGCTACAAAACCCACCTCTACGAAGGCGGGGTGCGCTCGCCGCTTGTGGTGTGGGGGCCGGGCCTGCTCGCGCCTGAAAAGGCCGGCACGGTGAACGCCGAGTCGGTCCTAGCCGCCATCGATCTGGCGCCGTCGTTGCTCGCCATTGCCGGGGTCCGATCGCAAGCCGGCGTCGCGTTCGACGGCGTGGCGATGGATGATGTGCTGCTCGGTAAATCCGCCCGCTCGCGGGGGCGGTCCCTGTTTTTCCGCCGCCCGCCCGATCGCGATTCGTTTTACGGCGTCCGGGATCTGCCGGACCTGGCCGTGCGCGAAGGGCGTTGGAAGTTGCTCTGTGAATACGACGGCTCCCGTCCCGAACTCTACGACCTGAGCGTCGATCGCGGCGAACAGAACAATGTGGCCGCCGAGCATCCGGAAATCGTGGCCCGCCTTGCCGCCAAACTGCTGGCCTGGCATCGCTCGATGCCCCAGGACGCCGGCGCGACCTACCAGCAGAACGCTCCGAGGAAACCCAAGCCGAGCCAGGCGGGCCGTCGCCGATCATGAAGCTCCGGACATTCAAGAGTTCTCAACGCAACCGGCCATCCCTATCCTCGCTAGGCATGAATTGTAGGCGGGCATTCGTCATAGGAACCAACATGGGCTGCGCCCTAACCGCCGGCGCTGCCGATCCCTCGGACACCGTGACGGCGCTTCCGGTGGAGCGGGTGTGGGCCGGGCATCCGGTGGGGTTTTGTCTGTTGACCCAGCCGCCCTACCAATTCGTGGCTTATTACGACGCCCGCCGCCGGATGAGCGTCGCGCAGCGCAGGCTGGGTTCCAAGAAATGGACGATCACCAAGCTGCCTTCAGCGCTGGGTTGGGATTCCCACAATTACGTCACCCTGGCCCTGGACCGCGACGGCTTCCTCCACCTCTCGGGAAACATGCACTGCGTTCCGCTGGTGTATTTCCGGAGCGAACGCCCCTTCGACGCCACGTCGCTCGTCCGGGTCAAAAAGATGGTGGGCGAGCGCGAGTCGCGAGTGACGTATCCGGTGTTCCTGCACGACCTCAACGGACGCCTGGTGTTCCGCTACCGCGACGGCGGCAGCGGCAACGGCGATGATTTATACAACGTGTACGACGAGCGGAGCCGAGCATGGCGACGCCTGATGGAGCAGCCGTTGACCAGCGGCAAAGGCCGGATGAACGCGTATTGCACAACGCCCAAGCTTGGCCCGGACGGGCGGTTTCACGTGGTGTGGGTCTGGCGCGACACGCCCGATTGCGCCAGCAACCATGACCTCAGCTACGCCCGCAGCGCGGATCTCGTGCACTGGACCGACGCCTCCGGCCGCCCCCTGACCTTGCCGATCACGCTGGAGAACAGCGACATCGTGGACCCCGTGCCGCCCGGCGGCGGCCTGCTCAACGTCAATCGAGAAGTCGGCTTCGACAACGCCGGCCGCCCGGTGGTGACGTATCATAAATACGACGCCCACGGGGACCTCCAGGTGTACGCGGCGCGCCACGATGGCCTTGCTTGGAGAATCATCCAGATCAGCGATTGGAAGGGTTACCGGTGGGAGTTCAGCGGCGGCGGCGCGATCGTGGTGGAGGTCAAAGTAGGCGCGGTGAGCGCGTTGGGCGAAGGACGACTGGCGTTGAAGTATCGTCGCCCGGGAGACGCCGGCGTTTGGGTGCTGGACGAAGAGACATTGCGCCCTATTCCCGGCGCGAAGGCCCCCGCGGAACCGCCGCTGCTGCCGCGGCGTTTTCGGAAAATCGAGTCAACGTTTCCCGGCATGGTCAAGCGGACCCGGACGGACAGCGGCAAGGCGCCGCCCGGAGTGCGCTATGTGCTTACTTGGGAAACGCTGCCCGCGAACCGCGATCGCCCGCGTCGGCCGCCGTTGCCGGAACCCTCCATGCTGCGCGTGTTGTGTATCCCCGCCGGGTCAACCGCGAGGGAACATTGATCCCCGCCTCGGCGGATTGACTTCACGGTTCGGCAGAGATATCAATGCCCGATCATGAATCGAACGCCCCTCAGCCTGCTACTGATCCTGACCAGCGCCGCCGGCTTGCATGCCGCCGCCTCACACGCTCCGCGTCGCGCCGGCTCCGGCGTTTTGTTCACTTGCAACTTTGAATCGCCCGATTGGTTCAGGCAATGGGGCGAAAGACGGGCGGACCCGCACACGGCCCTGGCGGCCGCCGACCCGGAGCGGCGGTTCCAACCGCTCGACGGCAAAGCGTTGCGCATTCGGGTGGACCGCGGCGGCCATTACGGCCTCAGTTTGCAATATCGATTCAAGAAGCGCCTGGGCTGGGAGCCGGAAGAAATCTACTTCCGCTACTACCTGCGGTTCGCCGACGATTGGAATCCGAAACGCGGCGGCAAATTGCCGGGCCTCGCCGGGACTTACGGCCGGGCCGGCTGGGGCGGGCGGCCGGTCAACGGCCGCAACGGCTGGTCCGCGCGCGGCTTGTTCAAAGGCCAAACCAACGGAAAAACGCCGATCGGCTACTACTGTTATCACGCGGACATGAAAGGCCGCTACGGGGCGAACTGGGTCTGGGACCGAGACGGCCTGGGTTTCTTGGAGAACAATCGCTGGTATTGCATCGAGCAATATGTGCGCCTGAACACGCCCGGCCAACGCGACGGCATCCTGCGCGGCTGGGTGGACGGAAAACCAGCCTTCGAGAAAACCGACGTCCGCCTGCGGGATGTGCCGACCCTCAAAATCGAAACGGTGTGGATCAATCTTTACCACGGCGGCGCCTGGACCGCGGAGACGGAGGACCATCTGTACATTGACAACGTGGTGATCTCGCGAGAGTACGTGGGACCAATGACAGAGCGCAAGTGAGCGCGGGCAAGGGCGCGCCGAAAGACGGCGCGCCTCAGTTGACCTGCCGGACCCGGTAAAAACGGGCCGTCGTGTTTTGGGACGGGGTTCCCCGGAAACGCTCATTCCAGCGATCGGCCTTGATCGGATCGCCCACAGACTGCCACTTTCCGCTAAACGCCGATGAGGACCGCTCCACCTGGGGCGAGTTCCATAAAAACATCGGGACTCCGCAAAGATTTATTTGGCAATCTCCGTGAAGTTCAGTCCGCCGTTAGATAAAAAGAGAACCGTGGTCTTCTCCTGATCATACGGCGCCCAACAGCTGATAACCTGCCAGTCAATCAGCCGCGCATTTCCGGCCTCAATAAAGAGCGAGTCCGGCCGCGGCGGCTGCGGGTCTGTCAGGCGGATAAACGGAGCGTCCTTCGACGGAATGATCCTCGCGTGCAGGCTCACGTCCGAGGCCAACTCCGCCTTCCTGGCAACGCTCATCCAAGCGACCCTAAGTTTTGAAAAGCGCCTTCACTTCCCTTTCCCGCTCAAAGGAGCGGGAGCCCTGCAAAAAAACGCCGCCCTCGGCGGGCGGCGAAAAAGTTTCCCATGCGGCCCGAGCGAGCGGGCTTGGCAACCGCAAGGGCCGGTCACCGGCGCGCTCGGCGCTTTCGGGAGCGGCGACGATCAAGGGCGAAAAGCAACGAAACCAAACCGCCTGCGAGCGCCCAGGAAGAAGACTCGGGAACCAGAACTGTGACTAAATCCTGGCGGTCACCACTGCCGTCCGAAGCCAGGGGCAGAAGCTGCAACACGCCCGTGTAGTCATGGTTGTTATCATAAACGGTGAAGGCCTCGTCTATCCAGTTTTGCGCCACAGTGTAAACGTCGCCTTCAGAGGGAGTAACACCACTATAGTATCCGAAGTGAGGATGGTTATTGTCGTAAATGGTGTTAATGTCCAGTTGACGGCCGTTCGATGTCTGCAACTGATCCCATGGTTCATGAGCGACTTTCCACAGGGCGAGCTGCATCGCCGCGGCATTCAAGTTGCTCCAATCGCCCGGCGTTGAACTTGTGTAGTGCTTATCGAAAAGGATCTGAACCAGCTTCCCCTTCCCCGATCCGATGCCGCCGGAG
>JAGHDA010000235.1 GCA_021160185.1 Verrucomicrobiota bacterium | reverse complement strand
TCTCGGTGCAATACCATTGAACCAGGAAGCGCGAAAAAAACGTCGCGTTGCCCATCCAACCCACCGCCTTCCACACCGACCATTCGATTCCGAGAAACCGTCCTTGCGGGGTCAACAACTCCCAAAGCCAATCCATGCTCCCGGTTTACTCCGCCGCCGGGCCGGCCGCAATCGAATAGCCCGCCGCGGGCGGGCCTCCTTGAAACCGCGCGGCGGCGCGGCCGCCGCTTCAGGGCCGGCGCCTTGCAAGGCGCGCGGCGGGAGCAAGTCCGAAGACCGAGAAACCCGCGCTTTTCGGGCAACAAACGCTGGCGCTCGGGCGTGGCCAAGGGCAAGCTTCCGGCAATGACGCTTTTGCCGGTGGTCGCCCGGGAACTGCGCGTGAGGGCCAGGCACGGACGCACTTACTTGCGCCGGATCGCCGTGGGCTGCGTGGCGCTCTTTCTGGCCTGGTACATCTTCGAGAGCGAACTGGGCTCGCCAACGGCCGGTCGGGGAATCTTCCTCGCCCTGGCATGGATCGGCTTTTTCTACGCCCTCAGCGCCGGGCCCCGCCTGACGGCGGACGCGATCAGCCGCGAACGGCGCGAAAACACCCTCGGGCTCCTGTTCCTGACCCGCCTCAAAGGCTACGACGTGGCCCTGGGCAAGTTGGTCGGCTCCTCGGCGGAAAGCGTCTACGCCCTCCTGGCCGCGGCGCCGGTGCTGGGGCTGAGCATGCTCCTGGGCGGAGTGAGCCTGAAGCAGTTCCTGCTTGCGAGCGGCTCCATCGGGGCCACGCTCTTTTTCTCGCTGGCCGCCGGGTTGCTCGCCTCCTGCTTCTCCACGCGATCGGCGAGCGCCTTTTTGCGGACAAGCCTCCTGGTGGGCGCAATCGTGTTGGGGCCCTACCTTTTGATCGTCTCCTCCTCGACGCTCCGAAACTCTTCCGCTCCCGCTTTCTGGGCCATGCTGCCCAGTCCCCTCACTGTCCACATGATGGCGACCTCCCCAACCGCCTTCCGCGGAGCAAGCCTGCCGCCTGGAGCGATCTGGATCGCCCTCGGCGCGGTGACCTTGGAAGGGGCGATCTGCCTGGCGGGAGCCTGCGCGGTTCTGCCCCGACTATGGAGGGAAAGCAGCCGGGACAGCCGCAGAACGCGCCTCGATGAGCGGATCCGCGGATGGATCCTGGGCGGCTCGGAGGCGCGCCGGGCGCGGCGGCTGGCCCTGCTCGACCGCAACCCGTTCCTGTGGCTGCGATGCCGCCCTTGCTATCCGGGCCTCTATCCGCTGCTTGGAATCTTCGGGCCCATCGCCTTGTTCTGGATATGGGGGCGCTATGTCGAGGCGGAAATCGTGGATTTGGGGGTATGGACCTCGATGCTGCTTCACATCCTAATCAAGGTTGTGGGGGCGTTCCTAGCGGTTTCCGGCCTGGCCGAACAACGGCGCTCAGGAGCGTTCGAGCTGCTGCTCTGCGCCCCCCTGAAGCCGGGGCAGATGATTCTTGGCCAGTGGTCGGCTTTCCTGCGCCGGATGGGCCCCGCGCTCCTGATCACCCTCTTGCTGGCGGACCCGCTTGCCTGGCTGATCTGGACGCAGGACATTGGCTTTCACGGTCCGCCGGCGAATCTCTCGCTTTTCCATTGGACCAACCTGGCGTTTGACGCGGCGGCCATGCCGCTGATGGCCCTCTGGTACGGCCCGCTCTCGGCCAGCGCGGCCAAAGCGGCCGGGAAGTTGATCCTGCGATTGATGCTCCTGCCCTGGCTTGCGGTGATGGCGTTGGGGTTCGCCGCCGGATCAGCGATCCAAGATGAAACTGTCGGGATAACGATCCTCTTCACGGTGAAATGCGGCAACGCCCTCTTCTGGGCGGCCTATGCCGCGCGCCGATTCCGCCGCGAAATCCGGGAAGCGGTCGCGACGCCCCTCGGGGAGACGCTTCAACGGCGAATCTTCGAGTTCCTCGGGGCGCGGCGGGCCCGGTTGTGACTCGACGGCCCCTTGGCCCGGCCCTCAGAATCGGGCTGTGGCCTGGTGGACCCTGCTGCGGCGGGAATTGCAAGCGGCGGCCCGGCGGAAACGGACGTACTGGCTGCGCCTGGGAACCGCCGGCCTGGCGTGTGCGCTCTGCGCGCTGAGCGCGCGGCGCTTGGGAATGTTCCCGGCCGGAGCGACCGACGGCCGGCCGATGTTCCAGCTCCTGGCCGCGCTGGGGTTGGCCTACGGGCTTCTGAGCGGGCCCTTTGTCACCGCCGACGCCATCAGCGATGAGAAACGGGAAGGCACGCTGGGACTGCTGTTCCTGACCGACCTGCGAAGCTTCCACATCCTGGCGGCGAAATTCGCGAGCACTGCGTTGGCGGGGTTTTACGGGCTGGCGGCGATCGCCCCGGCGCTCGGTCTGCCGCTGCTGCTGGGCGGGGTCACGGCGGGCGAATACGCGCGGACCGTGCTGGCGGTTTTGAGCGTGACGTTCTTCTCGCTCAGCGGCGGCCTGGCGGTCTCGAGCGCAAGCCGCGACCACAGCAAGGCCGTGCTCGGCGCGGCCGCCCTGACGCTCGGAGCGGGCGGGCTGATTCCCGGCTTGGTGGTGCTCGGCGGTCAAACCTTTGGGGCCATGACGCTGAGCAAGCTCTCCAAGCTGGCGTTTCTGAGCCCCGCCTACGCGGGCTACCTGGCGATGGAAAGCGTCTACCGCGCAAACCCGGCGGCATACTGGAAATCGGTCGGCGTCGGCGCCGGGCTGGGGCTGGCGTTCCTCGCCGGCGCGGCCTTCGGCGTCAGCCGGGCATGGCGCGCCGAGCCGCGGAGCCGCTCTCTCCAAAAGTACGCCTTGCTGGCCAGGCTGCGCAGCCGCCGCCGAAACCGCCTCTTTCGCGCCCGCCTGGAACGGAATCCGGTCTACGCCGCCGCCGCCCGGCTCCGGTGGCCCCACTACGTCTTCTGGAGCCTGACGCTCCTGGTGGCGCTCAACGTGTTCTGGCTGACCTACGGCTACCGCAAAAATCCCGGCTCGCTCCGATTCCACCAGAACTTCGCATACGCGCTGGTCTTCCTGAACCGGGTGTGGATCGCGGTGATGGCCTGCCGCTTCTTTCACGAAGCGCGCCGCACCGGGGCGCTGGAACTGCTGCTCACCACGCCCGTGCCGCCGCGGACGATCCTCCGAGGGCACTGGCGGGCCCTGCGAAGCTACTTCGCCTGGCCGATCCTGGCGATCGCCCTGCTCCATGTGGCCTACGTGGCCGCGCAGCTTTTCCTCCTCCAACGCGCGCGGGGGCAAAGCGTTTTTCTCTCTTACCATTTCTCCTCCTACGCCGTTATGGCCTGGTGCAGCCTGGCCAATTTTCTCACCGACGTGTTGGCCCTCTGCCTGGTGGGAACCTGGCTGAGCATGGCCGTGCGCAGCCCGACGGCCTCGGCGCTGACCGCGCTCTCGGCCGTGATCTTCCTGCCCTGGGGGATGCGCTTGCTGGGCCCCGGTTCGGCGGTCTCGCTCCTCGCCTCCTGGATCCGTTCCTGGCAAGCCCTCCCGCTGCTCGGGAGCGTCTTCGGCGATTGGGGCAACGCCTACGCGCTGGCCCGCTCTTTCCTCTGGATCGGCAAGAATCTCTTCCTCGCCCTGATCGCCTGCCGCCTGCTCCGGAGCGCGTGGGAGCGCCGGGAAAGGTTGGGATGGCGCGGCGGCTGAGCCCTCGCGCTCCGGTCTGAATCGCGCCCCTACGCAGGCTGGCATTCCTGCGCGCCTATGGTATGGGCTTGGGGCGCATGAAGGAACGGGAGCAACACGCCGAGGCCAACCGCGCGTCGGCCGAGGAAGGCGCCCGGCGGCCGCATCTGCTGCGCCGGCTCTATGAGTGGACCCTTCACTGGGCCGAAACCCCTTACGCTTCCTGGGCGCTGTTCTGCCTGGCTTTCGCTGAATCCTCCTTCTTCCCGATCCCGCCCGACGTGTTGCTCATCGCCTTGGCGTTGAGCCGCCGAACCAAAGCTTTCAAGTACGCGGCGGTGAGCAGTTTGGGCTCGGTGCTGGGCGGAATCTTCGGCTACTGGATCGGGTTCGCCGTCTGGGAAACAGTGCGGCCGTGGTTCATTCCCTATCTTTTCAGCGAAGCAGCCTTTGAAAAGGTAGGAAGAATTTATGAGGAAGGGGCTATCTGGTATATTTTTGCAGCAGCTTTTACGCCAATTCCGTATAAAGTATTCACAGTTACAGCGGGAGTATACCATGAATTCATTCCTCTATGGCTGCTGATCTGTGCTTCGGCCGTAGGGCGGAGCGCTCGGTTTTTCATCGTGGCCGGCCTCCTTTACTGGCTTGGCCCTTCGGCCAAAGGGTTCGTGGAACGGCATTTTGACCGGCTGCTTTGGGCCTTGGTGATTCTGGCGATCCTGGGATTTCTGGCGGTCAAATTCCTCTGAGCCCGCGAAAGCAAGCTAGCTGACAGAACTTCCGGCGAGGCCGGGAAAATCGGCGAAAACCGAGGAACGAAAAATCCGAAAGATTTTCCTATTGCATCCCGCGCTGGCATTTGCCATGCTCGTAAACCGTGTTGGGGAAAAAAGCGTTGACAGTCGGAGCCAAACGCTTAAGGTGAGAGACGTCGTAACCCAAGTAAAAAAGAAGCAAAGAGAGGTACCTATGAGCCGTCTACTGCGGAAACCCGGAAAGAAGGCTTTCACGCTCATCGAGCTGTTGGTCGTGATAGCCATCATCGCCATTCTGGCGGGCATGCTTCTGCCGGCCCTTGCCAAGGCCAAGCAGAAGGCAATGAAGATCAAGTGCGTGAACAACCTCAAGCAAATCGGCCTTTCGTTCAAGATGTGGGCCGGTGACAACGGCGATCGTTATCCTCAGATCGTTCCCACGGCCGAAGGCGGAGCTTCGGACTACATCACGATGGGCAGCCGGTACGACCCGAGCAAGATGTTCTGGATCTTCGCGGTGATGTCCAATGAGCTTTCCAACCCGAAAATCGTCACCTGCCCTTCGGACAGTTTGCGGCAGGAAGCGCGGAATTTCTTCGAGGTGGTGGACAGCCTGGGCAACGAGGCGATCAGTTACTTCGTGAACGTGGATGCAGACGACACGCAGCCTAACTGCATCATGGCGGGCGACCGCAACCTCACCAACAACCCGACTTTGCGCTATGAGCGCGAAGTGCTCTTCCGCTGGCAGCTCATGGACCGCATGTACGCCAATCTCGGCTACTCGGCCTCGATGCATCAGGGCTCGGGCAACATCCTCCTCGGCGACGGCAGCGTCCGGAGCATGAGCGGCAGCCAGGTGCGCAACCAGATCAAAGACGCGCAGGTGGATCACCGCGTCCTGTTCCCCTACGTTGCCAACAAGAACGACTAAGCTTTCAGGGCTGCAAGGACC
>JAGHDA010000253.1 GCA_021160185.1 Verrucomicrobiota bacterium | reverse complement strand
GGCTTTGTTGTGGTGAATAACGCCGGGCGACGGAAAGTCGAGTTCTATACCGAGGAGGGTCGGTTGGAGCTTTCCTGGGGGCAGGCGGGCGTGGGGATAGAACGGTTTTGCGGCTGCTGCAATCCGGTGGCTGTGGCCGCCGGTCCGAAGGGAGAAGTGTTCACCGCTGAAAAAGGGCTGCCGCGGGTCAAGGAATACGACGCTCACGGAGAGCTGCAGGCGGTGGTCCTGGGGCCGAAGGCGTTTCCGAAAGTCAAGTCCTCCGCCGGCGCGCCATTGTGGGGCGATCTGGTCGTACGTCTGGACGCGGCGACCGACGCGGCGGGGCGGGTTTGGGTGTTGGACACGGCGGTCGGCCGAGTGCGGGCCCTGGAGCGAAAGAAGCAGTAAGAGGGCATGGCGGACTCGGAGAGCGAACGCAACGGAATGAGCCGCCGGGATTTTGTCCGGGGCGGCGTGCGCGTGGCGGGCATGACGGCGGCCGGGGCCTTGACGGGGGCGCTGGCGGACCGCGCGGCCCCGGCGCGGGAAGTCTGGCAAATCGATCCGACCAAGTGCGTGCGATGCGGCCGCTGCGCCACCGAATGCGTGCTGCCTCAGTCTGCGGTCAAGTGCGTCAACAGCTTCGACATCTGCGGCTACTGCGATCTGTGCACCGGATATTTCGAGCCGGATCCGATTGACCTCAACACGGGGGCGGAGAACCTCCTCTGCCCCACCGGGGCGCTGATCCGCAAGTTCATCGAAGATCCTTACTATGAGTACACCATCGATGAGGATTTGTGCATCGGCTGCGCAAAGTGCGTCGAGGGATGCGAGCTGTTCGGCAACGGCTCGCTCTATCTTCAGGTGCGGCACGACCGCTGCCTGAACTGCAACGAATGCTCCATCGCCAAGGTGTGCGCGGGCGACGCCTTTGTGCGGGTTCCGGCCGATCGCCCCTATCTCTTCAAAACCATGCGGTCTCACTGAAGGGCGATGGGAGCCAGGGCGACAGGATTTCGGCGAGCGGCAACGGCGGTTGCAGGGTTTGTTGCTGTGTGGGCGGCGAAGGCTGCGGAGCTGCGGTTCCCGCCCCCTGAATTCGAAAGCGGCCATCAACTTCCTCAGATAACCGCGCCGCCGCCGCGGGCTGAGTGGCTGCAGTTTCTGGACATCGCCGTGCTCGCCGCGGCCTTGGCCCTGGCGTGTTGGATGGGCTTGCGGCGGCGCTCCCGCAAGGGGCTCCTGGCCCTTGCGGCGTTTTCTCTTCTCTATTTCGGCTTCTATCGGAAAGGATGCATCTGCGCCATCGGCGCGCCGCAGAATGTGATCCTGGCGCTCTTCGACCCAAGCTATTCCGTCCCGCTCTCGGCGCTGGCCTTTTTCGTGCTGCCGTTGGCTGTGGCGCTGTTCGCGGGCCGGGCCTTCTGCGGAGCGGTGTGTCCGCACGGCGCCCTCCAGGAACTGGTCTTGATTCGTCCCGTGCGCCTGCCTTCCTGGTTGACTTGCGCTCTGGGCCTCATTCCCTATGCCTTTCTCGGCGCCGGCCTGGTCCTTGCCGCGGCGGGAGGCGGATTCCTCTTTTGCCGGTGGGATCCCTTCGTCCCGCTGTTTCGGATGGCCGGCAGCGCCCTGATGGTGGCCGTGGGCCTGGGGACGCGGGTCCTTTCCATGTTCGTGGGACGGCCGTTTTGTCGGTTCCTCTGCCCTTACGGGGCGCTCCTGCGGCTCGCCTCGGCGGCGGCGCGGTGGCGCGTGCGGGTGACCCCGAGCCGTTGCACGGAGTGTCGGTTATGCGACGAGGCCTGTCCCTACGACGCCATCCGCCCGCCGGCGCGCTGGTCGCGCGATCCGCGCCGGCTTGCCGAGGATCGAGGGCGGTTGGCGCGGGCGATCCTGGGGCTGCCCGCGCTGGTCTTGGTCGGCGCCTGGTTGGGCGGCTTCGCCGCGCCTCCGCTGGCCTTGCTGAACGGGGAAGTCCGGTTTGCCAACCGCTACCTGGCCGGCGAACGGGCGGCGCAGTTCGCCGACCCCCAATCGCCCGAGGCGTTGGCCCTGGCCCGGATCGAGGCCGATCCGGAGAAGAGCCTGCGCGCCGCCGCGGCCGTGCGACGCAAAGCGGCGATCGGCGGACGGTTTCTCGGAGGATGGCTGGGGTTGATTGTCGGCGGGTGGCTGATCGGGTTGAGCGTTCGGCCGCGTCGGGAGGAGTTCGAACCGGAGCGCGGCGCCTGCTTCGTGTGCGGTCGTTGCTACGCCTATTGTCCTGAGGAGCGAACGCGGTTGGGATTGCCGCCGTGGGAAACGGAGGAGGAGCCGGACCGGGAAGCCGCCGCCGAGGGAGCCGCCCGGCCGGTCGGCTCCGGCGCGCAGCCTGACCCCAAGCCGGGTCCTCGCGCCGCAGCTCGGGCGCTGCTTCGAACCGCCCGGATCGCGGGCGCGTTCTCGGCGCTGCTAGGCGCGTTGATGCTGGTCGACCACTGGCGGGCGCAAAAGGCCGATCCGTTCCATTCCCAGGAAATGGCCGCGCTCCGAAAGCAGCTTCACGCCAATCCGAAGGACGAGGCGCTCAAGGAAAAAATCCGGCGGCTGGATCTGGAGCTGCGTCGGCGTTATTTCGCCCACTTGCGATCCTTGGAAAGCGGCAAGTGGTTTCTGGCGGTCGGCGTTCTCCTGGTCGCTCTCAGCGGACGCCAGGCGCGCAAACTGATCGAGCCGCCGCCCATGCCCAGCCCTGAGACCGACCCGGAAACGGCCCAGCGCGCGGAGCTGGAACAGGCTCGCCGCGCTGTCATTCTCGGCGGAACGGCCGTGGCCGGTTTTTTCCTCGCCCTTCGGCTCGGCTCCCAAATTCACGTGCCGCCGGACGAGGCCGCCCTTCAAGCGCTGCTC
>JAGHDA010000241.1 GCA_021160185.1 Verrucomicrobiota bacterium | reverse complement strand
GCGGTGGAGAACTTTCCTGGTTTTCCCGACGGGATCGACGGATTCGAGCTGGTGAACCGGATGCAGCAGCAGGCCGAGCGTTTCGGGGCTCGGGTCCAGTTCAGCGCGGTGGAGGCGGTGGATTTTCAGGGGACGCCGCTTCGCCTCACCGCGGACGGCAAGCAGATCGAGACGCGCACGGTGATCGTGGCCGCCGGGGCTTCCCACCGGCGGCTGGGCTTGGAGAGCGAGGCCAAACTGGAAAAGAAGGGCGTTACCTATTGCGCCACGTGCGACGGCGCGCTGCCGGTCTTCCGGGACAAGCCGTTGGCGGTGGTGGGCGGAGGCGACTCAGCCTGCGAAGAAGCGCTGTATCTGACCCGGTTCGGCTCGGTGGTCTATCTGGTCCATCGGAGGGATCAGCTTCGCGCTTCGAAAATCATGGCCGCGCGGGCTCTGAGCCATCCCAAGATCCAGCCGGTTTGGGATTCGGTGGTGACCGAGATCCTCGATGTGAGCCAAGACAAGGTCACCGGCGTCCGCCTTAAAAACGTCAAGACGGGAGAGGAGCAGGTTCTCGATTGCGCGGGAGTGTTCATCGCTATCGGCCATGAGCCCAACACCGCGGTGTTCAAGGGCCAGCTCGAATTGGACAAGGCCGGTTATATCCTCACCGTCGAGGGCCCGATCACCAACAGGCCCGGGGTCTTTGCGGCGGGCGATTGCGTGGACCGCAAGTACCGCCAGGCGATCACCGCCGCGGGCATGGGCTGCATGGCGGCCATTGAGGCAGAGCGTTACCTGGCTGAAGTCGCCGAAGCGGCGGGTTAGCAGCCGGCTCGGCCGCAACCGGCCGCCGGAGGGGGCAAATCGGATGGTCGTTGCCCGCCTGCGCGAATCGCGCTAAAGAAGAGACATGTTGCCGGAACTGCTCAAACACGGCGGGATCATCATGTGGGTTCTGCTGGGGCTCGGCGCTGTGGCGGCGGCGGTTTTCATCGAGCGCTTGCTTCACTACCACCGCGAGCAGATCAACGCCATGGAGTTTCTCATTGGCGTGAAAAATGTCCTTAAGCGGGACAACGTGGTCGAAGCCGTCTCGATCTGCGACGCCACTCCGGGCCCCGTGGCCAGAATGGTCAAGACCGCTATCCTGAATCGGGAGAAAGGCCGGGACGGCATCCGCGACGCCCTTCGCGAGGCCGGGTTGATCGAGCTGCCGCGTCTGGAGGAAAAACTCAGCCTCCTGGCCACGATCGCCCAGATCGCCCCGCTGCTTGGGTTGTTGGGCACGGTGCTCGGCCTTCTGGACACCTTTGCCGCCGTGCATCAGCAAGGACTGGCGGCTCAGCAAGCGGACCTCGCCGGCGGGGTATGGCAGGCGCTGATATGCACCGGCGGCGGCCTGGCTTTGGCCATTCCGTGCTACGCCGGATACAACTACCTGGTCACGCGGATGAACAGCGTCATCCTGGACATGGAGAAAAGCTCCTACCAGATCCTGGAGATGCTCACCGAATTGGCTGAGGCGACCCGTCCGGTATGAAGCTTCCACGGCGCGTCAAACTGTTCACGGGCCGGTTGGACGCCGCCCCTTTTCTGGGGGTTTTCTTTCTCCTGCTGCTTTTCCTCCTGTTCCACACCTATTTGGTTCCGCCTCCAGGAGTGCAGATCGAGGAGGCTCGAGCGGATCTGGCCGCGCTTCCCGCCACCGGGCATCCTTGGATCGCGGTGGCGGTGGACCAGGCGGGGCGGATGTACTACGAGGGCCAGCTCATCGACGCCGACGCTCTGGAAAAACGGCTTGCCCAGCGAACCGTGGAGCGGCTTGAGCCGCTCACGCTGCTGATTCGGGCCGACCGCCGGGTGCCCCAGGAAATCATTGTCCGTCTCTACGCCTTGGCCCGCCGAGCCGGAATCCGGGAGGTTGTGCTTGCCGCCCGCCCGCGGTTGTTCCCTCAGCCTGGGCCCTCTTCTTCGCCGTGAACGTTCGTCTCGTCAGGACGGAAACGGGGTGGCCGGCGTCCCGCTGGGTGTTGGTAATTTGTCTCCTTGTTGTGATTCAAACGGCGCTTCTTTTCGTCCTCGCTCCGCCTCGAGCCCAGAGCCTGTCTTCGCTTAGGCCGCTCCCGCCGCTGAAAACGGCGGTCGATCCCACGGCGTTGGAGCGGATCAATCAGGTTCCCTGGCTTGAAGATCCGGCCCAATTTGCCCTCGTGACCCGGCGAGGCTTCACCGGCCCGTTGTGGGTTTCCCCCCCGCAGCCTACGCTCCGGCGCAGAAGCCGCCCTCGTTCGTTCGGAGGCTTGGCGTTGACGAGCGTTGCGGAGCCTCTCCTTGCCCCCAAGGAAAAGCCGGCGCCGGGTAAAGCGGCGCTCCTTGCGCTCCCGCCGCCTCCGGCGCGTTGGCCCGGCTCAATCCAGCCGCAGGCGCCGTGGAAGCCGGGGACCTATGTCGAAGTCCAGGGGGAACTGGCCGGACGGCCTCTCCTCGCCCAGCCGAAGCTTCCCGAGTGGAGAGGCCCCGAGGTTCTCTCCCCTTCGACAGTCCAGATCGCAGTCAGCGCCGACGGGCGCGTTCTTTCCGCTGTGCTCTTGCCTCCCGGCAGCGGCTCCGCCGAGATGGATTCGTTGGCGGCGGCGCTTGCCTGGCGGTTCTTCTTCGCCCCTGAGCAACCCGCTTCAGGAGGACGAAAGCTGCGTTGGGGGCAACTGGTGTTCCATTGGTGGCCGGTTTCGCCTGGGAAAACCAACCGCATAGAAAACGCAAAACCATGAGCGAGAGCGACTTGCTGCTGCTTTACGCGCTCGGGTCTTTGGCCCTGATCGGAGCGCTTGCCCTTGGGACCGAGTGGCGGCGGCGGACCATTCGCCCCGCTCCGAGCAATGACAACGTTTTCTGGTGCCGCCAATGTGGATATGTCTACACAGACGATCCGGATGTGGATCGTTCTCGATGCCCTCAATGCGGTCAGTTTAACGATCCTGTAAGCTTTTGATGAGGGAACTCCCGAGTTGGGGCTTTCGATTTCGGATCTCGCTCGCTGAAGGGCGGTTTCTTGAGGAGATTCTGGCTGGGTTGGCATGCAGTTTGCTTCTGTAACGGACGGTTGGCGGCCGAGCAATCGGCCGTCAGGGGAACGCACAGCCACGAGGTTCAGGGTTGTTGGTTGGTTTGCATGGGTTGGGCAGACGCGGCGCGTCGGTTTGTTGGTTTTTCCGATGTGCCGCGTTCTGCTTTTTGGGGCGATTCCGCTTGGGGCTTTTGATTTGAGTCTGGAAAAAGGCGGGAAGGGACGCCGAGGGTCAGTTTTCTTTTGCGAGGTAGGGTATCGTTAGCGGCCCCTGGGGCAGCACTGCCACTTTGGCTTCCTTTCCGAAACGGGCCAGCTCCGCCTCCACTGTGGCGGCGATATCCCGCGTGGGGAGCAGGTGACAGGCCCGCGTCTGTTCGTCCGAGAGCGAGCTGTACAGGAAGACCTTGGCTTTCTGCTGCGCCAGAGCCTGAATGTGGGCCTCCCATTGCTCCGGGCGCACAAAGCCCGGCGTGGCGAGCTTGGTCAGGATTTCCTCCGGACCGGAGACTTCCTTGAGGAATTGGTCGAAAGGACTTCCCGGGGGGACGCCTTCGCGGCATTCAGCGACAAGGATGATCGCGCCGCCTTCGCGCACAATCCGCGCCCCCGCGCTCATGCCCTTGACGCCCTGGTAGAGGTTCAGGTCCAACGGATAGCCGCTGTTGGTCGTGACCACCGCCTCAAAGGGCTGATCAACCTGCTGCATTGCCGCTTGGCGTTCGAACTCGATCCCGACCTTGTGCGCCTCGATCAGATCGCCTGCAAAGACGCCCGTGATTTGCCGTTCGCGGTTCAACGTCACGTTGAGGAGGAAGGACGGCCCCACGCTGAGGGCCACATCCCGTATCTCTTCCCAGAGCGGATTGCCTTCGGTGACGCCGAAGGAAGCCTTGGGGTGGTTGATGTTGGCGTAGCCGTGGTTCTTCATGACGGTTTCGAGTCCGGCGCATCCGGGTATGATTCCTTTGGGGCCGCCGCTGAACCCGGCGAAGAAATGGGGCTCGATGAAGCCGGTAATGATGCGCGCATCCGCCTCCGCCAGTAGGCGATTGATCAAGGCGGGCGTCCCGTCCCGGAGCTTGCCCCTTTCGATGAGCTGAGAGCGGTTCCGGCAATCGTGATTTACAATCCGGTATCGAGCGACCACCTCGGGGGTGAGCATCCGCTCCAGTTCTTCCTTGGTGTTGGGCCGGTGAGTGCCCGTGGCATTGAGCAAAACGATCTGTTCGGGCGGGATGTCAGCCAACTCTTCAAGAAGCCAGGGGATGAGCCGGTGATTGGGAGTGGCTCGAGTGATGTCGGTGAACACTATGCACACCCGATCGCCGGGGCTGATCCACTCGCGCAGCGGCTTGGTCCCGACGGGGTTGCGCAACGCGTTGAGGACCGCTTCCTTCTCGTTCGCGAGCCCCGGGGCGTGTTTGGGCGTGATGACGACAGTTCGTTCGTCGGGAAACTCGACCGGCAGCCAGCCTTCGCCGTAGGCAAGTTCGACTTTCATGGCGCTTGCCGACTCTACCGCGCGGCCGCGTCCCGGCAAGCTGAATCCCGCCGCTTGTCCGAGCTCTCAGGGAAAGCTAGAGTTCCGATATTGTGAAACGTTGGAGGAATATTTTCGCCGCGGCTTTGGCGGCGGCGATGATGATCGCTCTCGGCGGATTAAGCGGGTGCGCCACGGCGCCGGAGACCGGCCGTCGCCAGTTGATCCTCATCAG
>JAGHDA010000208.1 GCA_021160185.1 Verrucomicrobiota bacterium | reverse complement strand
GAGCCGAGCCCACAGGGGCCAGGCAAGCCATCCGGCCGCCGCCTTTCCTCGCGCCGCCTCTTTCCGGATCGCCTCCAGCGTGCGCGGGATGAGCGAGGGCGGCGCGGAGCGAAGCGGCAGGGACTTGAGCGCCCGATCCAGCTCGGCCGTCCACTCAGGCTCGCGAAATTCTTCCTCCGGCTTCATTCGGCGAGCAGGTTGTGTTTCTGCGCGGCAAGGCGGCGTCGCAAGGCCGTCCGCGCCCGATAAATGTCGCTCTTGATCTTGGCAAGCGAGACCTTGAGCCGGGCCGCGATTTCCTCGTAGCTCAAGCCCTCGAAGTGATAGAGGGCCAAGGCGGCCCGTTGCGTCGGCGGCAGCCTGTCCAGCGCCCGATCGAGGATTTCAAGCCTGTCCAAACGGGCCGTGTCGCGGCTGTGCGTCTCCGGCGCGGGCAGGTTTGCCTCGAAGCGATTCGCCTCCCTCGGGCTCTCGACCCCGTCCTCCGGCCCCATCTCCGAAAAAAACCGCCAGCGGTTCCGGTAGCGGGTCAAGTGGTTGATCGCCAGGTTACGCGCGACAGTGCGCAGCCATCCGCCCGCGGCGGGGCTGTCCCGCAGCCTGTCGAAGTGCCGATAGGCTCGCAAAAACGCTTCCTGGGCCACGTCTTCGGCGTCGGCCGCGTTGCCGAGAAGCCTGCGCGCTACGGTGAATACCATGTCCTGGTATTGCCTCATAAACCCCTCAAACTCGGAAAGGTCGCTCATTCATCGGCCGTGGTTGGCAGCGTTCGGAATCGCCGCCTATCCTCTTCGGGTTTGAACCCGCCCGCAATTGGGAAAGTTGCGCCAAATCCGCAAGCAAGGTTTCGGAGACAACGCGAAAACGGGCAACGGAAGGCCGCAACCGCCGAGGCGGCAGGCGGCACAAACCGAGGGAAGGAAGGGAAACCGCAATCCGCCTCCTGGCGCCGGCGGCTACGGAGGGAAACCTACGCCGGGCTCTAGGGAGCCTTCAGAGCGGCAAATCGGGAGGGAAACAAACAGGAGAGGCTTGCTCCATCTCGCAAGCCTCTCCTGGCAAGAAGGGCGCGAAAGGCGCGGTCAAGGCGATTTGGCGGTTCCCGCGCCGGCGGGGGCGTTCTGGTTGAGCTGGCGGAGCACCTCGTTGGTAATATCCGGCAAGCCGCTGACGAAGAGCACCACAGGGGTCTGGTTGACGCTTTGGGCCGCCTGGTCCAAAACCAGCGAGTAGCCGGCGGTTCGGGCCTTCTGGTCCACAATGTCCTGGATGTCGCGCAGGATGTTCTGGCGCATGCGCTTGATCTGGTCCTGGATGGACGTGCGGAACTGGCGGTCAAGGTTGGTGATGCTCTGCTCGATCTCGCGGATTTCCATCAGCTTTTTCTCGGCCGCCTGGCGGCGACGGCGCTGCTCCTCGGCCGAGATGGCCGGGTCGTTCGCGCTGTCCTCCAGCTTTTTGTACTCGTCATTCGCCTTCTGATAGTCATCAAGCATCTTTTTCCGGTTTTTCTGGTACTCCTGCTGGCGCTGCTTGATGAGCTGGTCGGACTGTTTGGTCTTCCAGTAGCCGTCGAAGACGGTTTTCAGGTTGATGATGGCGATCTTCGCCTGGGCTTGCGCCTGGACTGACATGATCAGGCCGAGGGCCAACCCGATTCCGAGGATCTTGCTTGCTCTTTTCATGAGTGCCTTTCCTTGAGGATAGCTACGTTTCACCTTCTGCGCAAAGCTGTTCGCTCAGTAATTCCGTGTGTACCCGGCGCTGAATTGGAACCGCCCGCTTCCGCTCACGAAGGGATCGTGCGTGATCGGGATGGCGTAATCAAGCCGCAACGGCCCCAGGCCGGGGATGTTGAGCCGGAGGCCGACTCCCCAGTTGTCCGAGTAGGCTCCATAATCAGATCCGGGCGTGGAGAAGCTGTAGGCTTCGGGGTAGACGTTGCCGATATCGTAGAAGGCGGCGAGGCGGATGCGGGCGATGACGGGGACGCTGTATTCGGCTGAACCGAACCAGAGGGTGCCGCCGCCGATCGGCTCCTTGCCCCGCGCGTCGAAGGGGCCCACGTAGCGGTAGCGGTAGCCGCGGAGCGAGTAGAGGCCGCCCAGGAAGTAGCGCTCGAAGAACGGCACGTGGTCGGAGGAGCCGTAGGCGTCCACCACGCCGATCCGACCGATCAACTCCAGGACGTGGCCGGGCAGGAGCCCTTTGAAATAGCGGCTTGTGGTGAGCTCCAGCCTGTAGAAATCGGCGTCGCCGCCGAAGACGCTGCCCGCCGTTTCCACTTCAAGCTTGGTGCGTTGGCCGCGGTTGGGCAGCAAGGCGCTGTTGCGGGTGTCGTAGGCGATGCTTACCCCGGCTTTGGAAATCAACGTGTGGCCTTCGTCGATTCGGATTTCCGGCGGCACCGGATCATAGAGCGTTTGCTGCCCGTTCTCTTCGATCAAATAAGGATGAGGCATGTTGACCAGCCCCATGTTCTCGACGGTGTAGCTGACCGAACCTTCCCAGAACGGGCTCCAGAGCTGTTTGGTGAGGGAAAGCCGTCCGCCTGTGCGCTCGTAGTCGTACAGGTCGCTGTAAAAGCGCAGGTCTCGATGGTAGAGGTCCACGCCCAGAGCCAGGCGGCGATCCAGAAACCACGGCTCAATAAAGGTGAACATGAAATCCTTGCGGACCGTTCCAAGCTGGGCGATGAGCCGCAGCTTCTGGCCTGCGCCGGTGCCGAAGAAAAGCGGCGGCTTGAAGATGTCCGCATTGCCCTGGGTCACCTCCACGAACCCCACCAGCTCGTCCACCGAGCTGAACCCCGCGCCGAAGCGGATGTTGCCGGTGGTTTTTTCCTCGACAGTCACCACCAGATTCTTCCGGTCGGGGACTTCCGTGTCTTCGGGCTTGGCGTCCACCCGGGAGAAATAATCCAAGCCGTAGAGGCGGTTGGTGCTCACCTTGACGCGGACCATGTCGAACACCTCGCCGGGGCTGACCGCCAGCTCTCTGCGGATGACCTTGTCTTTGGTTTTGGCGTTGCCGCGGATCTCAATTTTTTCAATGTAAGCCTTCCGCCCCTCGGTGATGTGATAGAGGATGTCGATAGCGCCTTGAACGGTGTTCGGCTTCAATTCCGGCCGAACGCGGGCGTCCACGTAGCCGCGAGCGCCGTAGAGATCCTCGACGGCTTCCTGGTCCGCGCGGAGCTTGCTCGGGACAAACACCTCCCCCGGCATCAGCAAGAGACCCCGATGGGCGCGGCGTTCGTAAACCGGCCTGGCGCGGGAGCGAATCTCCTCGTCGGAGAAAAGGGTGTTCCCTTCAAACTCCACCGACCCGACCCGGTACTGGAGCCCCTCCGAGACATAAATCTTGATGATCATCCAGTGAGGATCGATCTGTTCGAACTTTACGTCCTTGATCTCGAAGTCGATGTAGCCCGCCTCACGGTAAAACTCCCGCAGCCGATCCTTGTCTTCCTCGAACACATCTTCCTTGAGAATGCCGCTTCCGGTAAGCCAGGAGAGGAACCAGCGTCGGCGGGTCTTGATCACCTTGCGGAGTTTTTTCTGAGGGAAAGCGGCCGCTCCGATGAACTGAACGTCCTTGATCTTTACCTTCGGCGCCTCGGTGATTTCAAAGGTGACGGTTCCCCGGCCCAGTTCGGCGTCGATGACCGGCACGTAGCGGACCTTGGTTTGCCGGTAGCCGTGTTTCCGGTAAAGCTTCAAGATGGCCTGGGTGTCCTGGAAAAGCTTCCGCTCGTCCAGCGGCTCGCCCACTTTGGAGCTAACGGCCTTTCGAAGCTTGCGGTCGCTGTACTTCTTGTTCCCCTTGAACTCGATCCGAGTCAACGTGGGTTTGCCCACAAGAGTATAGACAATCTTGATCCCGCCTTCCACAGGCTCGGCCGTGACGCGGATGTTGTAAAACCGGCCGGTCTCGTAGAG
>JAGHDA010000394.1 GCA_021160185.1 Verrucomicrobiota bacterium | reverse complement strand
GCGCTCGCCGAGGCCGCAAACACCACCTCTTTCGGATGAGCGGCCTTGGAAGCGTAGAGGAAGATCGCCGCTTGCGTCTTGTCACCCAATTCCGCCACGAAGACCGTCAAGAAAATCGTGATGAAAAGTTTAAAATCCATACGACTATTTCGCCTTCCCTGCTTGCTTGCTTCGCCTCTCCGCGCCAACTCCCCAAACCTCCGCCTGCCGGCGCCAGTCTACCGACGCCGCTCCTCGGGTCAAGCCATCCGGGTTTTTGCCGGCGGTTCCGAATAACCGCTTTAGTGGAAGGGGAGCGGAAAGATTTTCGTGGCGGTGTCAGGGGAGCGGCGGTGTTTGGGGCGCCTGGCGGGGCCGGGCGCAGGGCGCCGGCTGGCGAATTTTGGATGGCAACGGGATCGGGTTGGGTGTTCTCCGCGCCGGGGCGCCTAGGTGAACCCGAAGCGGATTTGCCCCAGAGGTGGCAGCTGCAGGGGGAAGGGAGCCCCACGCAGGCCCTCCCAGACCGCGCGGGCCAAGCCCTTTTCGGTCGCCCGGCGCGCCCATGCGTAGAGGCGCTTGAGGCAGCCCTGGCAGGTGAGGATCCAGAGGATCTGAGCCGCCTGCATCATGCTGTAGTAGTTCTTGGCGGCGGTGCTGTTGGCGCAGAAGACATGTTCCAACCCGACCCCGTTGTTTTTCTGGGTACTGAACGCCTCCTCGATCCGATGCCTTTCTCCTCCGGCGTGGTTGACCAGGGTGGTCACCCGCGAGGCGGTGAGGTTCGAGAAGTTGGTGATGAAAGCGTAAAGGGTCCCCGCCTGGGGGGTAATCTGGCCCGAGAGAATGACGTTGGCAGCGGGCTTGCCCAGGAGGACATCCTCGACCCAGCGAAAGTCCCGGAGCCCATCCTCGTCCTTGGCGCCCAGAGGAAGGCGATGCCGGTTTCCCCGGTGCAGCGGCAGGAGTTTGAGCGTCTCCTGCCAGGTGGTGGGTTGGCGGCCGGCCTTGAGGCTCAGGAGGCATTTCCAGCCATACTCCTGGCAGCGAGCCACCACGTTTCTCCTTCACCGTCCCGTCGATGACCAGCACATGCCAACGCTCGAAGAGCCGGGCCGGCTCGAGCAAACGCCGCTTGAGCAGGACGCGGATCATGCGCGCCGGGATGAGGGCGACCGCATGGGGATCGACCCGGCTGGCGTGAGGGGCGGCGTTGTCCGAGCAGGTGACTCTGGAAGTGCCTTGAAAGCGCGGATCCCCGGGCTCCTGATCGCAGAGGGCGTCGAAGTTCCAAGGCGCTTCCCCGCTCAAGCGCCGCTGGTCGAAGCCGTTGCGGGAGCCCTGGCGGCAAAGGAAGACGGCCATGATGTGCCACCAGATGTGGGCGCTCGAATAGACGCACATCGGGAGGCAGCGCCGGTCCGGCAGGGCGTTGAGCCAGTGATTGAACCGGGGGAAGAGGGTGCGCAGCACCCGGACCAGGGCTTGGACGCTCAATCCGGCATCGACGCCCGGAAGCGGTTTGCGGCCCGCCGGTTGGCGACGTGGCCGCGGATCAGGCCCAGGGAGTGGCGGCTGACCTGGCGGATGAGTTTCTTGAGCTGGCGGTAGTTTCGGGTCCATAGCTTGACTTCCCCCACCAACTCCATGGGCACGTAGACGGTGCGGGTCTTGCCCTGCTGCTTGAAGGTAAGCTGCCAGCCGGGCTTGGCGCAGCCGCGGCGCTTGACCGAGCAGAGGCTGCCTTCGAGGAAGGGGCCGAGCTGGGCGATCCTGGAGAGGGCGGCCTGGCGGAGCTTGGCATGGCGGTTGGGGGCGAGCGTGGCGTCTTTCATATCACTAAGTATTAACCGTCTCAAAATAGTCTTGACAGAAAAAGAGAAGCATGCGAGTCTGCAGGCATAAAGCGAGACGCGCGAAAATTGGACCATAAAACACTGACCGAATTGCGGGTGCGGGCGGTGCAAAGCGTTCAAGCGGGCGAACACCCGGAGCGGGCGGCGGAGATTTTTGGGGTGCGCCGTGTGACGATGTATGGCTGGCTGGCCCGCTACCGCGCCGGCGGGCGGCGCGCGTTGAACGCCCAAAAACGCGGCGGTCGTCCGCCGAAGCTGGACGCGCGCAAACTCCAGTGGCTCTATGAAACGATCACGGAGAAGAATCCCTTGCAGTTGCAGTTCACCTTTGCCTTGTGGACGGCCAAGATGGTTGGGGCCTTGATTAAACGAAAGTTCGGCCTCTCGCTGAGCAAGGCCTCGGTGTGTCGGTTGTTGAAGCAGTTGGGGTTGACGCCGCAAAAGCCGATTTGGCGGGCGTATCAGCAGCAACCGAAGCGGATTCAGCAATGGCTGGAGAAAGAATATCCCCGGATTCGCCGGCTGGCGCGGCGTCATCACGCCCGGATTTTCTTCGGCGATGAGGCCGGGATTGGCTCGGATCATCATGCGGGAAGGACGTGGGCCATCCGGGGAAAGACGCCGGTGGTCAGCAGCGCGGGGGCGCGGTTCGGGCTGAACGTGATTTCGGCTGTGAGCGCCCAGGGAGAGTTTCGCTTCATGACGAGGCCGGGCCGGGTGGGAGCCAAGGTGTTTATCGAGTTTATCAAGCGGTTGCTGCAGGGCTCGGAGGAGATGATTTTTCTGATCGTGGACGGTCATCCCGCGCATAAAGCTCGATGTGTGCAACGTTTCATTGAGCAACCGCAGATCCGGAAACGCTTCCGGCTGTTTTTTCTGCCCCCTATGCCCCCGAACTCAACCCGGACGAACGGGTGTGGAACGATCTCAAAAACAACGGCCTGGGGCGCCAAGTGATCGCCGCGCCGGAGCGGTTGCGGCAAGCTGTCATTTCCTTCCTGAGATTCATTCAAAAAACGCCCAGTCGCGTCCGGGCTTATTTTCACTCCCCCGCCGCTCAATATGCCGCCACAGTGTAATTACTATTATGAGACGGTTAATATCTGCGCCCGTTTCCCGCTCTGACTCATGGCGATGCAACACCGGTTCATCTGCCTTAGAAGCACTCCCGGAGGCTGCATGCGCCCTTTAAGCCCGTGACGCCGGATCATGCGGGTCGCTTTCATGAGCGTGCGGGTCGCGTCCCACAGCAACACCCAGTCGACCGGATAATGAATCTTGGCCTTTTCGCAGGCGCTGTCGAGCCAGACCGTGTCGAGCTTCAGGTTGTTCAACAACCCCAGCCGGTTGGCGCCCGGCGCCGGATCGGTCTCGGTCGCCGCCGCCAACAACCGGCCTGCCACCGCGTCCATCTGCTCAGCCGGCAACCACGCCTCATAACGCTGCGCCTGGCTCTTGCTCGGGACCCGCGCTTCTTCCAGCGTCCTCACCCCGACAAAACCACTGGAAGAGCGCGCACTCCGCCAGTCGCCGGCTCATTCCCCGATGGCCTTCCCCGAGGATGCGCCGGAACACCGTCGTGCGCAGAGCACACGAACTCTGTCATTGAAAGCACGTCTGTTCTTTGGGTGTGGGCTGCCGTCGTGCTCCCGCATGCAGCCGCCGCTCCAGGCTCAGCCGTACGAACAGGGCCTTGATGCCGCTGCGGCGCAGCAGCTCATCGATGCGCTTCAACTCGGTTTCGAAGCGTTGGCAGTCGACGTTGCCCGGCGCCGCCGGAAGGGCTGGACGCAACTCGGTTTGGAGAGGGTTGATCTCGGGCATCGGCGCTTGGTTTTTTCTGATAAGAAGATCATAACCCACCGATTTCGGGCAGGAGAGCCTTTTCCGGCTTCCTTGCCCGTTTTCTTTCCCAATCAACTCCTAACCTCGCCGCCTCAAATCACTTCTGGGACAGGCTCTAAATAGACCGAAATACGGGATTATAATAGCCCCGTGCGAAAAGCGTTGATTTTTTAACGGCCTGTTGGCAAGAGTGCCCGCCATGTCTTTGGGAGGACGGCTGTTGCCGTAGCTGAGAAGGTCAAAAAACTGGTTGAAGGAGGCAGATGAGACATGGAAGACGCAAACAGGATGATTGCCGGACTGCTGAACGCCATTAGGG
>JAGHDA010000349.1 GCA_021160185.1 Verrucomicrobiota bacterium | reverse complement strand
TAGCGGCGGCCGCCGAGCGGGCGCGTCTTGCCGTCCACGACCAGCTCGAATGGCAACCGGCAGGCCTGGGCGCATTCGCCGCGGTTGGCGGAGCGGCCGCCGCTACCTGCTCAGCCCCCAGGATCTCAACGGCTTGCCGGCGCTCCCGCGCCTGGCGCGAATGGGCGTAGCTTCGCTCAAAATCGAAGGGCGGCTCAAATCGCCCGAGTACGTGGCTATCGTGACGGCAATCTACCGGGAGGCGTTGGACCGCTGGGCGCGGAACCCCGAGGCCGAAATCGACGAGCTGTTCAGCAGGGAGGAACTGAAGGCGATCCAGTATCGCATGGAGATGGCCTTTTCCCGGGGACTGCACACCGGCTGGCTGTTCGGCGTGGACAACCGCCGGCTGGTTCACGGCCGGTTCGGCAAGAAACGGGGCGCGTTGGTCGGACGCGTTGTGAGCGCGCGAGGGGGCAAGGCGCGCGTGAAGCCGCTCGGCCCCATCCGCCCGGGCGACGGCGTGGTGTTCGACCTGGGCCGTCCGGATCGCCTCGATGCCGGCGGCCGGGTATATGAAGCGGTCTCCAAAGACGGAATTGTCGAACTGAGTTTCGGAAAAGGGGCGTTGGACGCCCGGCGGATCCGGCCCGGCGCGCTGGTGTGGAAAACAAGCGATCCGCGCCTGGAGGCCGAAGCGCGCCGCTCCTTCGCCGGAGAGGGTCCGCGCCGCCGTCGGCCTGTGCGGATGATTGTCCGCGGCCGGCCGGGGACGCCGATGGAGTTGGAAGCGGAGGACGAAGCCGGGCGGCGCGTGAGCGTTCGTTCGGCCTCGCCGCTGGTTCCGGCGAAGCGCGCGCCGCTCACTTCAGAGCGTCTTGCCGCGCAGTTGGGGCGGCTGGGCGGCACGCCGTTTTTCCTGGCGGGCGTGGTCAACCGGCTTGAGGGCCCGGCGCTCCTACCTTTGAGCGAACTGAACCGCATGCGACGGGAAGCGGCGGCCGCGCTCGAGGCCGCCCGCGCCGCCGGGCCGAAGTGGCGCATCCGCTCGCCGGAGCCCGTCGTCCCCCGATTGCTTGCCGAGGCGGCGCAGCTCAAGACGTTGAAGGAAGCCTGTCCTGAAGTTCACTCCGCCCCGCCCCGCCTGTGGGCGCTGACGCGCAGCCTGGACCAGCTCGAGGCCGCGCTGGACGAGGGCGTCACGCGCATCTACTGCGAACTGGAAGAGCCGAGGCTCTACCGCGAAGCGGTCCGCCGCTACCGCCGGAAGATCCGGCCCGGAACGGGCGATTGGGGGCCGGACTCGGGCTTTTTCGCCGCGCCGCCGCGGATCGCCAAGCCGGGGGAAGACGGGATCCTTGAAACAATCCTCGCCGCGGAGCCCGACGGCCTCTTGGCGCGCAACGCCCGGCAGTTGGAACGGGGACAAGGCTTGCGGCTCTGCGCCGACGCCACGTTGAACCTCGCCAACCCGATCGCAGCGCTGTGGTTCCAACGCCGCTTCCGGCTCGAGCGGTTCACCGCTTCCTGCGACCTCAACAACGTTCAGCTCGAAACCCTCCTCCAATTCCTGCCCGGCCATTGGGTGGAAATCATCCTCCACCAGCGCATGGCCATGTTCCATATGGAGCATTGCGTCTTTTGCGCCTTCCTTGCGAAGGCCAAGGATCGCCGAAGCTGCGGGCGGCCGTGCAGGAAACATGACGTGCGACTCCGAGACAGGAAAGGCGCGGAACATCCGGCGCGGGCGGACGCCGCTTGCCGCAACACGGTGTACAACGCCCGCGTTCAGAGCGGGGCCGAATACGCCGCCGGTTTTCTCCGGCTCGGGGCGCGCGCTTTCCGGATCGAATTCCTTGACGAATCTCCGGAGGAAACCCGCCGCGCGCTGCGGTTGTATCGGGATCTGCTTGCGGGGCGGATCGATGGCTCGGCGGTCTGGCGCGCGTTGCGGGCGCGCCGGCAACTGGGAGTCACGCGCGGCGCGTTGGACGAGCGCCGTCCGACGACGCTTCTGTAAACGGAGCGGGCGGAAACGCTTTTTCCGGAAAATTTTGAGCGAATCAGGAGTTGCGGCGTCATATGCTTTGTGATACAAAGTGATCTGTGAGCCGAACGAAAAACGCGTCATGAAGATTCAACGGGCCGCCAAACTGGGACTGTGCTTCGGCGTTCGCCGCGCCCTCGCCCTCGTGGAAGCCCTCGCCCGCCGCCGGCCGATCGCCGTTCTGGGCGAGCTGGTTCACAACCCGATCCTCCTGGATCGCCTTCGCCGCCTGGGCGTCCCGACCGTCCACGACCCGGCCGAGAGCCCGACACGCGTTTTGGTCGGCACGGCTCACGGGATCTCCCAAAGGCGCATTCTTTTCCTTCGGTCCCAGGGGTTCGAGGTGATCGACGCCGCATGTCCGCGAGTCAAGCGGCTCCATCAAGCCGTGGCGGCGTTGGCGGCGGAGGGGTTTTGTCCGGTCCTTGTCGGCCGTCGCGGCCATCCGGAAGTCGAGGCGGTTGTTGAGGATTTTGACCAGGTGGAAGTGGCGGCCGACGCCGCGGAGATGGAGCGGCTGCCCCGGCGGGCGCGTTGGGGAGTGGCGGCGCAGACCACGCATCCCCGGGCCGAAGCGATGGAAGCGGCGGAGGCCTTGCGGCGGCGGTTTCCGGAGGCGGAAGTGAGGTTTGTGGACACTACCTGTCCGGCCACCGAGGAGCGTCAGGCGGCGGGCGCGGCGTTAGCGGAGAAGTCCGACGCGATGGTTGTGGTGGGCGGATCGGGGAGCAACAACACGCGCAAGCTGGCCGCCGCGTGCGCTCGACTGTGCCCCCGGGTGTTTCACGTCGAAGGGCCGGAGGAACTGCGGCGGGAGTGGTTCCGAGCGGAGGATCGCGTGGGCCTGGCGGCGGGAACCTCCACGCCGATGGAGTCCGTCCACGCGGTGGAGGCGCGGCTCCGGCGGTTCGCGTGGGAGTTGGAGCGGACGGCGGCGCGCCCTGCCGGACCGGTTGTCGCGCCGGCTCGCGCGGTTTGAATGGGGTCAAAGCCGATCGAGGATCTTCCGCCACTCGCGCGAAGCGGGAACGGGAGCGACGGCGGCGGCAAAGAGATTCTCCTTTCGGAAAACTTCGGCGGCCAATTCCCAGGCCGTCTTCGGCCGCACGGCCAGAACCTCTTCCTTGATTTCCTCCGCGCTGCGAACGCGGCGGTAGCCCAGCATTTGTTCTCCCAGCCAGAGCATCCGGTTCTCCACGCTTTCCAGGCTCAAGTCCATCTGGCCCAGGACGTATTCGCGCGCCCGGGCGAACTCGCTTCGAGGGAGAGGCGCCCGGCGCAATTGCCTGAGCTCCTCGACAATCAGCTCGAGGGCGGGTTGGACGTTGCGCGGATCCAGGCCGAGGGAAATGACCAGGTCGCCGGCGTCTTCGTAGAAGCTGAGGGAGCTGTGGACCGAGTAGACCAAACCGCGCTCCTCTCGAAGCCGGACGAAGAGGCGGGAGCTCATGTTTTCTCCCAAGGCGACGTTGAGGAGCCGGAGGGCGTGGCGTCGGGGATCGTGGCGGGAGCCGGTCCGGAATCCGAGGGCGATCTGGGCCTGCTCGGTCTTCATGCGCTCGACGCGGAGCCGCGGGCCTTGCGGCCTGTCCGTGGCGGGGAGGAAAGCGATCGGCCGCCCCTTGCGCAAAGCGCGGTCGAGCTTTTCCGCCGCCGCCAACGCCGTCTCCGGATCCACCGCGCCCGCCACGGCGACCGCCGTGTTCGAGGCGGTGTAGGTTTCCCGGTAGAAACGAAGCAGATCCTCCCGACGCAGCGCGCCGACGGTTTCCCGTGTGCCCGTCAGAGGCCTGCCCAAAGGATGATCGGGCCAGAGCGTCTTGCTGACGAGTTCCTGGACCCTGTGATGAGGACGGTCCAGGTACATCGCGATCTCTTCCTGGATGACGGCGCGTTCCTTTTCCAGCTCGGCCGGATCGAACGCGGAACGGAGGTACATGTCGCTGAGGACCTGGAAAGCCAGAGGGAAACGCCGGCCGCTGACCCGAGCGAAGAAGCAGGTGTGCTCCTCGGAGGTGAAGCCGTTGAGGTAGCCGCCGACGCCTTCGATGGCGGCCGTCAACTCGCGCGCCGAACGTTTCCGGGTGCCCTTGAAGAGCATGTGCTCAATGAAGTGGCAGACGCCGTTTCTCTCGGGCGTTTCGTGCCTGCCGCCGACGGCGGCCCACATGCCGATGACCGCGCTGGTCGCGCCGGGCATCGGCATGACAGCCGCCCGCAATCCCTTCGGAAGCGTGCGCGTCAAGATCTCGCTGTGTGCGCCTGTTCTCATATTTTCCGTTGAATGCGCCCCGTCGCCGGACGTTGCGGAAGAACTTTCCCCAGCCGCGGGAAACAACCCGCGCGCCGCGCCGCTATTGGGTTCGGAAGGCGAAGATCGTGGCATGGCGATAGGCGTCCCCCGGCCGAAGGATGACGGAAGGAAACTCGGGGCGATTCACCGCATCGGGAAAGTGCTGAGTTTCCAGGCACACGC
>JAGHDA010000391.1 GCA_021160185.1 Verrucomicrobiota bacterium | reverse complement strand
GGGTGTCGGCGCCGGCGCCGGTTTCCTCGAGCGCGTCGAGAATGCGGCCGATCTGGGCGTCCATGTGGGTGATCATTCCGTAATAAGCCGCCAGGTGCTCCTGGACGACCTCCGGCGTGCGCGGCCAGGGAGCGAGCTGTTCGTCACGAATGGTCAACTCCCCGTTGTCGAAGGGATGGGCGGGCATGAAATTGACCGGGATGGGCGGCGGGTTTTTCCGATAAGGCTCCAGAAAGCGTCGGGGCGGCATCCGCGGGTCATGCGGCGCGGTGAAGGCCACATAGAGGCAAAACGGCCGGTTCCGGTCCGTCCTCCGGAGAAATTCCACAGCCGCGTCGGCGAACAATTCGGAGGAGAATTTCTTCCCGATCCGCTTCGGCCCCAGCTTGCCCGCTTCCAGATCCCGGACGGGAACCTGGAGGTGATTGCACATGCCGCCCAGGAAGACGGCCTTGGCGGATTCGAAGCTGCGGGCGAGGGATTCGGCCCCGTTGTGCCATTTGCCGGTGGCGAAGGTCTGGTAGCCGGCCCGCCGGAGCAGCTCCGGCCATGTGGCCTGCCCTTTCAAGTCATGGCGGACGCGGAAAAGGGAGAGGCTACTCAGGATCATCGCCCGCGAGGGCATGCACACCGCGCCCGTCAGTCCGCCCATGCAATAGGCCCGCTCAAACACCGTTCCCTCCTGAACGAGCCGGTCGAGGTTCGGCGTTTGGATCGATTCGTTTCCAAGGGCATGGATGGCGTCCGCGCGCTGGTCGTCGGAAAGGATAAAAAGGATGTTGGGGCGGGCGGCGAGAGCGGGCCATGCCGCCGCGGCGGCCAGCAGAGCAATAGCCCCCTTCCTCAAACGCAACGCGCGGCGACGACGGAACGCAGGCTTCTTCATGATCCTCATCCTCCCAGGATAACGGCCCAAGAGCGGCCGCTTCAAGGCTTGGCGGGAGAAGCCGGTTTCCCCCTCTCCCGCTCGGCGGCGGACGCGCGGGAACGCAAAGCCGCCCGAAGCCGACGCGTCACGGCTTGCCGATCGGCCAGCTCATGCTCCCAAAACCGGAGCACGCGCCATCCCCTGCCCCGCAGCTCCCGGGTGATCCGCCGGTCCCGCCGCATGTTGCGCTGAATCTTTCTCTCCCAGTAAGCGCGGTTGGTTTGAGGCAGGCGCAGATGCCGAGGGCATCCGTGCCAGAAACACCCGTCCAGAAACACCGCCACCCGCGCTTTCCGGAAGACGAAATCCGGGTTGCCGAACACCCGGGCCTTGCGCCGCCAACCTGTGAGGCCCGCTTCGCGAAGGAGGGCGATAAACTTCAGCTCGGTGGATTTGTTCCCGCTTGAGCGAACGGCGGCCATGATCTGCGAACGCTTGGCCGGGCTGAACGTATCCGCCATGGCCCCCACTCTGCCACAAGGCCCGCGCCGCCCGCAAGGCGCCGGGGCGCCGTCCTTACCAGGCATGCATCAGCTCCGGGCCGTGAAGGGAAAGCCAGCGGCGGGCGATTTCGCATCCGGGGCAAAGCGTCCGGAGGCGCGCCCAGAATTCGGCGGAGTGGTTCGGATGCTCCAGGTGAACCAGCTCGTGGAGGATGACATAGTCCCGCGCGAAGGGCGGAGCCTGAATCAGCCGCCAGTTCAGGTTGACGCGCCCCTTGGAGGAGCAGGAACCCCAGCGCGTGCGCGGATTGCCCACCCTGACCCCGGCCGGGCGGAAGCCGTGAACCCGCGCGTAGGCGAGCGCCCGGGCGGGAAGCTCCTCGACCGCCAACGCAAAGAGCCGCTCGCGAACGAGCTTTGCCAGACCTCCGGAACCATCCTCGACCCGGACCCTCTGATCCCCAAACCGGATCCAACCGGGCCGTTCGGGGTCGGGCTCGATTGTCACAGGCCGCCCGCGGAGCAGGATTTGATCGCCCACTCCGAGCCTGTCCGCGCGCAGCCGCTCGCGCTCCCGCAGCCGCGTCTTGAGCCAAGAAGCGTGCTTTTCCAGAAACGCCCGCGCCTCGCGCACGCTCAACCCTCGGGGCACGGTGACCCGCGCGCTCAGGTCCGGCTGGAGCCGGACGATGAGCCGCTTGGCGCGGGGGTTGCGCACGTAGCGCACACAAAGGCGCTTGTCCCCGACGCGAATCCATTCCTCGGAGAGAAGCTTGAGGGATGCGGAAAAGACCCGGCGGCGCATGGCGTCAACAGGCGGGACCGGAACCTCGCGGGTCTTTGCCGAGAAAAGCGGCGATCCGCGCCGCGGCGCGCAGGCCGCTCTGAAGCGAATCGCTCAGGGAAATCCCCTCCCGATAGTGCCCCGCGAAAAAGACTCCCGGAGCGCGCGCCTCGCCCCGGTCCATCAATTCCTTGAAACGGCCGTAGCCCAACTCGTATTGGGGGATGGCCTTGGGGTAAAGCGCGCAATGAACAAAGGTCGGCTTGCCGCGCACGCCCAGGAGCCGGCGCAAATCGGCGACCGTCATCTCCGCCAATTCTCCCTCCGGCCGGAGCGCCAGCTCCGGCGCGCGCGTCCCTCCCACATAGCTGGTCAAGGTCACGAATCCCTTCGGCGCTCTCCCGGAAAAGAGCGAGGAGCTGAACAAGGTTCCCAGGATGGAAAACGGCTCCTTCGCCGGCACGAGCATGCCGAACCCGACCAGCGGATGCTCCACTTCGTCCCGCCGGAACCCGAGAACCACCGACGCCACCGGCGGGTAGACGATCCGTCCCAAGAGCGAAAGGTCTTCCCTCGCGCCTTCGGATTCGAGACGCAGCTCGGCGATCCGGTAGGCCGGCGCGGCCAGGAGGACGGCGCTGTGGCGGGCGCGGAAAGCGCCGGCGGGGCCGGTTCCGAAAACTTCCCAGCCGCCCTCCGCGCGGCGAAGCTCTTCCACCCGTGAACGAAGCCGCGTTGCTTCGCCCAGGCTTGCCGCCAAAGCCCGCGGCAATTCTTCCAATCCGTCGAGGAAGGAAATCTTCTTGGCTTCCTGCTTGGGAATCTCCCCCCGGGCCCGTCGTTCCCTTGCGCCGAGAATCTGGCCCCGGATGAGGGAACCGTATTTCTGCTCCAGGTTGTAGAGACGCGGGAAGCCGTGGCGGACCGAGAGCCGCTCCGGGTCGCCGGCGTAGATTCCCGCGATCATCGGATTAATCGCATAATCAAGCCACTCGCGGTTGAGACGGCGGAGGACAAACTGGGCCACGCTTTCCTCCCGATCGGCGGGCCCCCGCCGCAGAAAAGGCTCCCGGAGCAGGGCCAACTTGGCGCGCCAGGAGAACAACTCGCATGCAAACAGCAGCCGGAGGGGCGAAGCCGGCAGCAGCACCGGGCGGCCGTAACGGACCAGATAGCGGTTTTCGGCGGCCGGATCGGAATACAACATCCGCTCTCCCAAGCCGATCTCGCGGAGCCACACGGGCAACCGCGTCGTGGTTTCGAGGAGCGAGTTGGGCCCGAACTCGGCCAAATACCCGCCCTCGCGCACGGAACGGATCACTCCCCCAACCCGATCGCTCGCTTCATACACCGTCGCCGGCGCGCCCGCTCGGCGAAGGGCGTAGGCGGCGACCAAACCCGTGACGCCCGCGCCAACCACCGCAACCGGCCGCGGCGGCGCGGCGTCAGAATCGCAGCGCGGCGGCGGGGACGATTTTTCCCTGAACGCTCCGGACTCCATTGGGCAAGTCTTAGATGGTCATCGCGTGCCGCCGAGGGCCTTTCCGTGGCAGATAGGCGTCAAATCGCATGGCAATCACCCGGATGAGAAGGCGGCCCAATTCGGTGACGCGCAGCCTCCCCGGCTCCCGTTGGACCAGGCCGTCCCGCTCCAGATCTTCAAGCGATTCCAACTCCGGGCCGAAGCGCTCCTCGAAGCGAGCTCCCCACTCGGCGGCGAACCGGCCGTAGTCCACGCCCAGGTTGCACATGATTTGCATGATCACCCACCGCCGAATCCTGTCTTCCCGATCGAGCAAGAACCCTCGCAGATAAGGCGGAGACCCTTCGGCGAGGGCGGCGTGATAAGCCTCCAGATCCTTCTTGTTCTGCCAGTAGGCGTCGGGAATCTGCGAGATCGAAGAGACGCCCAACCCCAGAATGTCCGCTTCTCCGTGGGTGCTGTAGCCCTGGAAATTGCGCCGCAGCCGGCCCTCTCGCTGCGCGGCGGCCAATTCATCGTCCGGCAGGGCGAAATGGTCCATCCCGATGTAGACATATCCGGCCTGGGCAAGCCGTTCGATGCTCAACTTGAGAAGCTGCAACTTGGTTTCAGGCGTGGGAAGCGCCGCCCGCTCGACAATCTTCTGAGCCGGTTTTATCCAGGGCACGTGGGCGTAACTGAAAACCGCCAATCGCTCAGGCCGGAACTCCAGCGCGTCCTCGAGCGTCGCGGCGAAGGATTCGGGCGTCTGATGCGGCAGGCCGTAGATGAGATCAATGTTGAGGGAATGGAAGCCCAGTTCCCGAGCCCAGGCCACAGCCCGGGCGGTGACTTCGCGAGGTTGGATCCGGTGGACGGCCTTCTGGACCTGCGGGTTGTGATCCTGGACCCCTATCGAGACGCGGTTGAAACCGAACTCCCGCAACGCGGCCAGATGATCGCGCGTCAGCCGACGCGGATCCGCCTCGACGCCCGCCTCGGCGTCCGGGCGCACTCGGAAACGCGTGTGGATCGCCTCGCCCAACCGGCGGAGCTGGTCCGGCGGACAAAAGGTCGGCGTGCCCCCGCCCAGGTGGATTTGGACGACCTGCCGGTCCGGGTGGAGAAGCCGGAGGGCGGTGTCCATTTCCTTTTCCAGCGTTGCGAGGTAGGCGGCGCTCCGCTCCCTGCTGGAGGTGATGGTGGTGGTGCAGCCGCAGAACCAGCAGAGCGACTCACAAAAGGGAATGTGGACATAGAGCGAGAGCGGATGCGGTTCGGCGTTGCGGCGGCGGACCCGTTCCGCAACCGCCTCGGCCGGAACCTCCGAAGTAAATTGCGTGGCGGGCGGGTAGGACGTGTAGCGCGGCCCGGGCACGTTGTATTTGCGGATCAGATCCAGATCGACTTCGATGACGCTCATGAGAAATTCCGAACGGTTTCGACCAGCGCTTGGATGGTCTCCAGCCTGGCGTTCGGGGGGACGCCGTGGCCGAGGTTGACGATATAGCCGGGGCGGCCCCGCATTGCCTCGAGCAGCGCGCGCGCGGCCGCCCGCGCCGCCTCCGGCTCGGCCAGAAGCAGTTCCGGCGGCAAATTGCCCTGCGTCGCCACGCCGGGAGGCAGCCGCCGGGCGACTTCAGGCAGATCGGCCGCGGCGTCCAGGCTCACGACCTGCGCCCCGGCGCGGGCAAGGGCTTCCCACGCATTCGGGATTCCTTTGACGAACACGATTGTCGGCGCGCACCCGCCCAGTTCGCGAAGGATCCGTTCGATCCAGACCAAGGACGCCTCCGGGAAACGCTCCGGCCCCGCGGCCCAGGCTAAGGTTTCGAACAGTTGGACCGCGTCAGCCCCCGCCTCGATCTGCGCTCGAAGGTGCTCGACGATCGCCTCGGTCAGCCGCTCGGCCAGATCGCGGTAAGCCGCCGGGTGTTCGGCCAGAAAGCGACGGGCGCGAGAAAAGTCCTCGCCGCCGCCCCCTTCGATCATAAAGCAAGCCAGAGTCCACGGCGCGCCGGAGAAACCGATCGTCGCCTGCCTGCCCTCCAGCCGCTCCTTCAACAAGCGGATCGCCTCCGGCGCATAAGCCAGTCGCTCCCGAATCGAATCCGCGGAGAGGCGCTTGACCTGCTCGGGGCGCTCAATCCGCCAGGCCATGCGCATGCCCGCTCCGTCCTCAAAGGAATAGCCCATCCCCATAGCTTCCGGGACTGTCAGGATGTCGCTAAAAACGATGGCGGCGTCGTAGCCGAAACGGCGGACGGGCTGCAAGGAAACCTCCGCCGCCAGCTCGGGCGTTCGCACCAGCTCGCGGAAG
>JAGHDA010000039.1 GCA_021160185.1 Verrucomicrobiota bacterium | reverse complement strand
GCCTCCTGCCGCCCCGCCTCCGGAAACAAAGGAAGCAGAAGAAAAGGCCCCTGCCGCGCCGCCGGCCAAGCCCGAAGAGGAAGCCGCCGGGGAATCCGCCCAGTCTCAACCGCCCACGGCCGTCGAAGCTCCTGAAGCTCCTGAGAAAGCGAAGGAACCCGCCCCGCCGCCTGCGGAAACGAAGCCGCCTGCGGAGACGGAAACAGCCGCCAAGCCGGCCGAGTCTTCCGAAGCGGAAGCCGCCGAAGCGCCTGTTGTCGAGACGCCTCCGCCCAAGCCGGCTGAGCCGCCTCGGCCGAGAATCGGCGCAAAGGTGGGGCAGATCGACTTGAGCAAGCTCGGCTTTCGCCCCCGGGAACCGCGGTCGAGAAGCCGCAGGGCGGCTGAGAAGGAAAAGAGGGAGAAAAAACGCGCCGAGCGCGAGCGCCGTCCCGAGGCCAAGGCCGCTCCTTCCAAATCCGAGAAGGCGAAACAGCCCTCGCTGCCTCCCCTGCCGCCGATCGAGAAACTCACCGCAGGAGAAGTGGTTCTTCGCCCCCCCATCACCGTGCGCGCCCTGGCCGAAGGGCTTGGCCGAAAGCCGTTTCAGGTCATCACGGACCTGATGCAAATGGGCTTCCTCTTCACCGTCAACCAGACGATCGAAGACCCGGAGATTGCGCGGCGCGTCTGCGCCAAATACCGGAAGCGGCTTCGGCTTGAAAAGCGCGACCGGGCGCAATCCTTCGCGGCGGCTCAGGCTAAAATGCGGGAAAAACGCCGCAAACAAACCGATTCGGCCGAAGACCTCCGGCCGCGTCCGCCGGTCATCACCATCATGGGCCATGTGGACCATGGAAAAACCACCCTTCTGGACGCCATCCGCAAATCAAACGTGGTCGCCACGGAAGCGGGCGGGATTACCCAACACATCGGCGCTTACACCATCCACTTCCCGCACCCTGAGGAGCCTAAGCGGCTGGAGCAGATCACCTTTATCGACACCCCCGGCCATGCGGCTTTCACCGCCATGCGGGCCCGAGGCGCCAACATCACCGACCTGGTGATTCTTGTGGTGGCGGCGGACGACGGCGTGATGCCGCAGACGCTGGAAGCGCTCGATCATGCCCGCGCCGCGGGCGTGCCGATTGTCGTGGCGGTCAACAAATGCGACAGTCCGAAGGCGAACCCGATGCGCGTCCGCACCCAGCTTCAGCAACACGGTTTGGCTCCGGACGAATGGGGCGGCGACACGGTGTTTGTGGACATTTCGGCGCTGACGAAGAAGGGGATTGACGAGCTGCTCTCCATGATCTTGCTCCAGGCCGCCCTGCTTGATTTGAAGGCGAACCCCAAGCGCCGCGCGGAGGGCAATGTCGTCGAGTCCACGGTGGAAAAGGCCGGCCCTACGGCCACCGTGCTGGTGCGCAACGGCACTTTGCGCGTGGGCGACGCGATCGTGTGCGGCCCCTACTACGGCCGGGTGCGGGCGTTGATCGACGACAGCGGCAAGCGGATCAAGGAAGCGGGGCCCTCCTTCGCCGCCAAGCTCCTGGGCCTCAACGGCGCGCCCGAAGCGGGCACCGAGTTCGAGGCGGTCGAGTCCGAAAAACGGGCCAAGGAGATCGCCGAGGCGCGCAGGGAAGAGGCCGCGCAGAGCCGCCGCGCGGGGTCTCGTTCGCCGCGGACGATTTATGAAATGCTCCGCGCCTCGGGCAAAGAGGAAACCAAGGTCCTCAAGGTCCTGATCAAAGCCGACACCTACGGCACGGCCGAAGCGGTGGTCGATTCCCTCAACAAGATCAAATCGGAAAAGGTGAAGGTGGAGGTCGTCTCCAAGGGCGTGGGGGCGGTAAGCGAAAACGACGTCATCCTCGCCTCGGCTTCCAACGGCCTCATCATCGGCTTCAACACGAGGGTGGACCCGGCGGCCGCCGAAATGGCCAAGAAAGAAGGGGTCGAGATCAAGCTTTATTCTATCATTTACAAGCTGACCGAGGACGTGGAGAGGCTCATGAGCGGCCTGCTCGAGCCGACTTACCAGGAAGTCGCCCTCGGTCGCGCCGAGGTCCGTCGCGTGTTCCACCTCTCCAAGAGCGGCGCGGTGGCCGGCTGTCTTGTGACCCAAGGGAAAATCGTCAAGGGCAAAGCTCGCCTTTTGCGCAACGGCAACACGCTTTACGACGGCAACATTCTTACCCTCAGGCATTTCCAATCGGACGTCAACGAGGTCCACACCGGGCTGGAATGCGGCATTCGTCTGGAAGGCTTCACCGATTACCAAGAAGGCGACCTCATCGAAAGCTACAAGCTGGAAGAGGTTCAGCAGACAATCTGAGCCGGGGGCCGAGCAAATCGAACGCCGTCGCCATTGCGGCGGTCGAACTAGAAAGGAGGATCGGACTCGATGCAAGGCCGTCGTCATCTTCGTGTAGCCGCCCTGCTCAAGCGGGAATTGAGCAAGCTGCTCATTCAGGAATTCAGCAGCGCCGAGCTGGGTCTGATCTCCGTCAATGAAGTGGCTCTCTCCGGGGATCTGCGCATCGCCACGGCCTACGTGGGCGTCTACGGCAGCGACGAGCAGCTCCAAGAGGCTTGGAAAGCCCTGCGCCGCAACCGGCGGCGACTCCAGGAGCTCCTCGCCCACGCCGTCGTGCTCAAATACGCCCCTCAACTGAGGTTCGTCCTGGACGATTCGGTGGCGCGGGGAACTCGCGTGCTCCAGATCATCGAGGAGCTCGAAGAAGAGCTGCCGCCCCAGCCGGAAGCCTGATTCCGGGGCGCGATCTCCCATCTTCCGACTTCAAGCGCTTTTCTCGGCCGGCGGCGCCTGACCTCGCCGAGCGGCCGCTTTGCTTCGCGCCGAGACGGCTTGGGGCTGGCGGCGCGAGGGCTCTTCCAGTATTCTCGGCTTTCAACATGAAGGCCCGAGTGATTCTTGCAGGGTGGATGGCAGCCTGGGCCGCGTTGACCGGATGGAAGGCGGCCGCAGGCCAGTGTCCCGAATGGTTGGAGTCCACGCGGCGGGCGGTGTTTCTAGGCGACAGCATCACCTACAGCGGGCAATATCCGGCCTACATCGAAGCCTACGTGCGCCTTCGTTACCCTCGATGCGCCGTCGAATTCCTGAATCTCGGCCTCCCCAGCGAGACCGTCTCCGGTTTGTCCGAGCCGGGGCATGCGGGGGGCAGGTTCCCCCGGCCGAACCTCCACGACCGGCTTGAGCGGTTGCTCGCTCGAACCCGGCCCGACCTGGTCTTCGCCTGCTACGGGATGAACGACGGGATCTACTACCCCTTCGACGAAGGCCGGTTCCGGGCCTACCGGCAAGGCGTCGAGCGGCTGGTCAGCCGCGCCCAGGCCGCCGGCGCGCGGGTCATTCTCATCACGCCCACGGTCTTCGATCCGCTGCCGATCCGGGACCGCACGCTCCCCGCCGGCCGGAAAGAGTATCGCCAACCCTTTGAGGGCTACGACGAGGTCTTGACGCGGTACAGCCGATGGCTTTGCGATCAACGCCGCCGCGGCTGGCAGGTCATCGACGTCCACACCCCCATGCGCCGTTACATCGACCAACGCCGCAAGCGCGACCCGGCGTTCACCCTCGCCCGCGACGGCGTCCATATCAACGACCTCGGCCACTGGCTGGTCGCGCGCGAAATCCTTCGCTGCCTCGGCGAACCGCCGGAGGCGCTTCGAGAGCCGAACGCCCGGGCGATGGCTGCCAGGCTCGGCAAGAACGGGCCTCCCGCGCTCAAACTGATCCGCCAACGCCAGCGGCTCATGTGCGACGCCTGGTTGACCGCCATCGGGCACAAGCGCCCCGGCATGAAAAAGGGCCTGCCCCTCGACCGCGCCCGCGCCGAAGCCGCCAAACTGGACCGCCGCATCGGGAAGCTGATCGGGACTGAACCCCTCCCGCCCAAACCGAAGGCGCCGCCCGGCGTGCAAGGCTATTACCGTTTTCCAGCCGTCCACGGCCGCGTAATCATCTTCACGGCCGAAGGCGATCTGTGGCGGGTCGGCCTGGAGGGAGGCGTGGCGCAGCGGCTTACCTCCCATCCCGGCGCGGAGACTTGCCCCGCCATTTCGCCCGACGGACAAACCGTCGCTTTTTCAGCCGAGTACGAAGGCCCCGCTGAGGTGTACACCATGCCGCTCACAGGCGGCCTGCCCCGCCGCCACACCTTTGAGGGCGGCGCTCGAGTGGTCGGCTGGACGCCCGACGGACGCATCCTCTACACGACGCGCGTCTTCTCCACATTGCCCGACTACCAACTGGCGGCGATCGACCCGCGCACTGACCGGCGGGTTGTGCTTCCCCTCAGCCAGGCCAACGAAGGCGTGTATGATTCCTCGGGCCAAACGCTCTTCTTCACGCGTCTTCCTTTCCAAGGAAGCAGCACCAAACGCTACAAGGGCGGCACGGCGCAGAACCTTTGGCGTTACCGCCGGGGAGACGAAGAAGCCGTTCCGCTGACCCCAGACTATCCCGGCACGAGCAAAAACCCCATGTGGTGGAAGGGGCGGATCTATTTCCTCAGCGACCGCGACGGCGTCATGAACATCTGGTCCATGAAACCCGACGGAACCGACCTGCGCCAACATACCCGCCACCGGCGGTTGGACGCGCAAAGCGCCTCGCTTTCCGAAGGCCGCATCGTTTACCAGCACGGGGCCGATTTGTGGGTGTACGACATCGCGCAGGATTCCGACCGGCGCATCCCCATCTTCCTGGCCAGCGATTTCGACCAAATGCGCGAGCGTTGGGTCCGCAAGCCGATCGAGTATCTCACCGCAGCCCATCTTTCCCCGAAGGGCGATCGCGTGGCGTTGACGGCTCGCGGCCAAGTGTTTGTGGCCCCGGTCAAACAAGGCCGCCTGGTCGCCCTGCCCCGCCGCGAAGGCGTGCGCTACCGGTACGGCCGCTTCCTTCCCGACGGCCGGGTGTTGGTCGTTTCGGATGAAACCGGGGAACTGGAGTTCTGGGCGCTGCCCGCCAACGGCGTGGGCGAGCCGGAACAGATCACCGACAACGGCGCCGTTTTCCGTTACGCAGGCGCGCCCTCGCCTGACGGCGAATGGCTGGCTTGGTACGACAAAAATCAGGAGCTGTGGCTTTGGAACTTCAAGCGACGCGAGGCGCGACGCATCGATCGCAGCTTGTGCGACAACTTTTCCGACCTCGCCTGGTCGCCGGACAGCCGCTGGCTGGCCTACGTGCGCCCCGCCACAAACACTTACGAGCAAATCCATCTTTACTGCGTGGCGGACGGCCGACGCGTCACCCTGACCAGCGATCGCGTGGACAGCTACAGCCCCGCCTGGTCGCCCGACGGCAAATGGCTCTACTTCCTCTCCGACCGGGCCTTGCGCTCCCTGGTGTCCAGTCCGTGGGGGCCGCGTCAGCCCGAGCCGTTTTTCACGGATGTCACCAAGATCTACCATGTGGCGCTGGTCCAAGGGCTGCGCTCTCCCTTCCGGCCGGCCGACGAACTGCAACCCTCTTCAGGCAAGAACAAGCCGGAGAACAAGCCGGAGCCGTCTGAAGCTGAACCGGCCGCCGCCTCGAAGGGCAAGCCGAAGACAAAGCCAAAAGCGGACGACGCATCCAAAGCCTCCTCGAAATGCAAGGCCAAGGAGAAACCCGTCAAAGTGGTCATCGACGCGGAAGGGCTTCAAGATCGGGTCGAGCCCGTGCCGGCGCCGCCGGGCAACTACGAGCGTCTGGCCGCGACGGCCAAGCGCCTTTACTGGACCGAGCGGCCTGTGGGATTCAACACGACCGCGCGGTTGCGAACGCTCCAGATCACCAACCGGGAGCCCAAACCGCGCACCCTGGTCGAAGGCGTTCGCAGTTGGGAGCTTTCTTCCGACGGCAAGAAGCTGCTCGTGCGCAAAGGCGACAGCTTTTATGTGATCGACGCCGACAGCCCCGCGCCGGCCTCTTTGGACTCAGCGCGCGTTGACTTGAGCGGTTGGGCCTTTTCTTTTCAACCGCGGGAGGAATGGCGTCAAATCTTCACCGAAGCCTGGCGCATGCTCCGCGACTACTTTTACGACCGGAACATGCACGGCGTCGACTGGCCGGCGGTTTTGCACAAATACCTCCCTCTCGTGAATCGCGTGTCCGAGCGAGGGGAGCTTAGCGACCTGATCGCGCAGATGGTCGGCGAGCTCTCCGCGTTGCATATCTTCGTCCGATACGGCGACGTGCGGAAGGGTCCGGATCAGATTCAGCCCGGTTTCCTCGGCGCGCGGCTTGCGCGGGACGAGGATGCCGGCGGATGGCGCGTGGCGCACATCTACCGCACCGATCCGGATTATCCCGAGGAACGCTCGCCCCTGGCCCGCCCTGGGGTGAATGTCAAGGAGGGCGAGGTGATTGTGCGGGTCAACGGCCGTCCCGCCCTCGAGGCGGTTCACCCCAACCAACTCTTGCGCAATCAAGTCGGCAAACAAGTCCTCCTTGAAATCTTCAATCCCCAGACTGCCGAACGGCGCGCTGTCATTGTGAAACCCATCAGCGCCTCGGCCGAGGCCGACCTGCGCTATGACGAGTGGGAATACACGCGCCGCCTGCTGGTTGAAGAGCTCAGCGGAGGCCGCATCGGGTATGTGCATCTGCGCGCCATGGGGGCGAAAGACATCGCGCAATGGGCGCGGGATTACTATCCCGTGTTCGATCGTCAGGGCCTTATCATCGACGTGCGCCACAACCGCGGCGGAAACATCGACAGTTGGATTTTGAGCCGCCTGCTGCGGAAGGCCTGGTTCTTCTGGCAGCCGCGCGTGGGCATTCCCTACTGGAACATGCAATATGCCTTCCGCGGACACATGGCGGCGCTCTGCGATTCGCGCACAGCCTCGGACGGCGAAGCGTTCACCGAAGGCTTCCGGCGGCTCGGCTTGGGCAAGGTGATCGGCGTCCGGACCTGGGGCGGCGAGATCTGGCTTTCGGCCCGGCGCTGGCTCGTGGACCGCGGCATGGCCACCGCGGCGGAAACCGGCGTGTACGGTCCGGAGGGTCAATGGCTCATCGAAGGCCGCGGAGTCGATCCGGATATCGTGGTGGACAATCTTCCCCACCAGACCTTCCAAGGCAAGGACGCTCAGCTCGAAGCCGCGGTGCGCTATCTGCTGGAACGCATCGAAAAGGATCCCCGCCCTGTGCCGCCGCATCCGCCCTATCCCAACAAAGCGTTCACGCCGAAGAAACGGCGAGAGGCGAAGAAGCAGTGAAAGGGGACGAGCGCTCCCGCAAGGGTCGGCTTAGGCAAAGCGGAGCCTTCCTGCTGAGGCTTTCCCGCGAGGACGGTCGCGAGATGGCGCGAATAGGAGCGCGCAGCGCGGACCGCCTCGCAGCAGCGCGTGGCGAAAGGAGGATCCGGCCGGACGAACGGCCGGCGGGCGGTTTCCCACGGGCGCTTGCGATCCTCCCGGCGCTCGGAGCGGGGCTTTGGCTTCTTCTCCAGCCGGTTGCTTCAGAAGCCCCCTCCGGCAAAGCCGCCGAAAGGCCCGACTTCGCCGAGCAAATCCGCGCCGTCCTGAATCAACCGCGCTATCGCCATGCCTCGTGGGGCGCGCTGGCCGTCTCGCTCGATTCCCGCAGGATCCTTTTCGCGCATCAAGAGGACCGTCTCTTCATTCCCGCTTCAAACGTCAAGCTCTTCACGGCCGCCCTGGCGTTGGAAACGCTGGGGCCTTCCTTCCGGATCCGGACTCCGCTCTGCGCTTCCGGACCTCTGGAAGAAGGCCGCTTGCGGGGCGATCTCATCATTCAGGGCCGAGGCGATCCGAGTTGGACGCCGTATTTTGCAAGAAGCGCCGATCCGAAAAAGGTCCTCGCCCCCATTGTGGAGGCGATTCGAAAAGCGGGCGTGCGCGTCATCGAAGGGGATCTTGTGGCGGATCTTTCCTTCTTCGCTTCCCCTCCTTACGGCTCAGGCTGGGAGTGGGACGATTTCAGCCACAGCTACGCCGCGCCGGCGAGCCCCGTCTCCTTCTTCGACAATGCGCTGACGCTCATCCTTTCGCCGGGCGCCAAACCCGGCGCGCCCGCGCGCGCGCAATGCGAACCCAACCCGCCTCGCTTGCCGATTCGGCTCGCTGTGCGGACCTTGCCCCGGCAAGCGCGCGGCGGCGTTTACGCAGTCGAGCCGATGGACCAGGACGAGTGCCTGGCGGCCGGAGGCCTTCCGATCGGCGCGCCGCCGAAGCGGTTCCGGCTTGCGGTGAAGCGCCCTGCGCTGTGGTTTCTCCGGCACTTGAAGGCGGCGCTGGAGGCGGCGGGCGTTTCCTGCCAAGGCGGCCTGCGGACCAAATTCCGCCCGGGAAACGGCGCCGCGAAATGCCGGGAGCTGGGCGCGACGGCGTCCCCGCCGCTTTCCGAGATTCTCCGGCGAACCCTTTGCGAGTCCCACAACCTCACAGCCCAACTGTTGTTCCTCCAAGTCGGCGCGGCGCAGGAAAAACCGGAAACTGAAAACCGCAGGCTGTCCGAGCCGCTCCAAGCGCTTCGTCGATTCAGCGCGGACATTCCTGGCGCCACCGAAGCGCTCGCCCGGGAAGCGATGCGCGCGTTTCTCAAGAGGATCGGCGTCCGCCCCGGCGAGGCGCAGATTGAAGAAGGAACCGGCCTGAGCCGCCGCAACCTGGCGAGTCCCGCGGCCACGGTGAAACTGCTGGCCTACGCGGCGGGCCGGCCGTACGGCTCGGTTTTCCGCCGGGCGCTGCCCCTGGCGGGCCGCGAAGGCACCCTTGCGGCGCGGCTGCGCGGCGGACCCGCCGAAGGGCGATGCCGAGCCAAAACCGGCTCGCTGCGCCATGCGCGAGCCCTCTCCGGGTATTTGCAGACAAGGGCCGGCGAGCGGGTCGCTTTCTCCATCTACCTCAACGGCTTCGTCAATGACGGCGGGCCTTCGCCGGTCCGCGACATCGATCGCATCGTCGCCCTCCTGTGCCAGGCGCCCTGATCCAGGCCCCTCGCCGATTGCTTCAAGCCCGCCAACGGTGGTATATAAGGAAACGGCGGATCGGGGCCATGCATGAGGTAAGCATCATCCAAAACGTGATTCAGATGGCTGAGGAACAAGCCCGCGCCCAGGGAGCGAAGCGCATCCACGCTTTGCGCATGCGGATCGGCGCGATGAGCGGGGTGGTCGTGGACGCCCTCGAATTCGCGTTCGAGGTGGTCCGCCGAGGCACGATGGCGGACCAAGCCGCGCTGGAGATCGAGACCGCCCCGCCGCGGGCCTGGTGCGCCGCTTGCCGCAAAGAATTCGATTGCTCGAACTGGAACCTTGCGTGCCCCGATTGCGGCGAGCCTTCCCGGGAGATCCGCAAGGGAACGGAAGTGGAGCTTGTGGACATGGAAATCAGCTAACCAAACAGAAGTCAGGAAAAAGGACGTTATGTGCGAAGCATGCGGCTGCGGCCATTACGAGCAGGACACGATTCGAATCGGCGTCCCGGGCGAGACGCGCGGCGACGATCGGGAACATTCCCACCGCGCTTCGAGTGAGGGACACGCGCCTCACGGCCACATCCATGAGGAAGCGAAGACGCGGACTCTCGAGATCCATCGTTCGGTGTTCGAAAAGAACGATCGCCTGGCCGAGCGCAACCGCGGCTTCTTCCTCGCCAAAGGGCTCCTGGTCCTGAACATGCTTTCCTCGCCCGGCTCGGGCAAGACCACGCTGC
>JAGHDA010000186.1 GCA_021160185.1 Verrucomicrobiota bacterium | reverse complement strand
CTGTGGTTCCGAGGGGAGGCCTTGCGCTGAAAAGCCGGGCCAACAACCGAAGCGGCGGCAGAAGAAGCGCGGCCTGGACGCCGGCAAACGCCAGCCACCCAAACCACAGCCCCAGGAACAAAAAGAATTTCACATGCGGCCGCCACGCCTCCCATACCGGCAACACTGCGGCGCGAGTCAGGTCCAGTCGCAGCCCGGCGGGGTAGGGTTGCTTGGCGTCGCCGAGGATCCACGTTGCCCCAAGCCCAGAGCGGAGAAGGCTCACGGTCAAGTCCGCCTCTTCACCCCGAGGCCAGTCCGCTTCGGGATCGACAATGAGGGCCAGATATTCATTGGCCGCCAAGGCGCGTCGTTCGGGGTTCGGCCAGAACAACCGTCCGTCCCGAATCGCCGCTCCGCGTTCGGGCAGGGCGCGGCAGGCCGCCTCCAGAATGGGAAACCAGCATCCCGCCAGCGTGTTCCAAAGGACGGCCGCCGCCAGCAGCCCGCAGAGAAGCGTCACTCCCGCCAGCCGTCCCGGACGTTCCGCAGCCAGGACGGCCAATTTGCCCGGCGTCAGGGGAAACCAGAAATTGGATTGGGCCTCTTCTTCTATTTCCCCTTCAAAGAGCGCGTTCGGATCCATGCGACCGCTTTGCGCCTGGCTTCCTGCCCCCGGGTCTTCTATGAGGAGGAGGGATCGCCCGACGGCGGCCGGCCTTGCGCGGGCTTGGCGGGCGGCGGTTGGTGAATGACCGGCACGGGAAACCGCAGCTTCATCACATCGTCCACCAGCACCTCCACGTAGTACACGCCGGCGGCGGCGAACTCCACCTGGGTGAAGACGGTCACGTTGATGGCATGGTGGGAAGCGTCTTTGAGGGCGAAGCGCACCTGGCCTTTTCGCAATTCGGTGCTTCCGTCCGGGGCGATCAGGCGGGAAGTTTCCGTGAAAGTTCCCACTCCGGCGGTCCAGCGGTTGAAGAGGCAAAGGCGGAAGGCCTTGATGGGAATTTTGGGCACTCGGACAAATCCGAGGATGCCGATAAGGATGAAATTGCCGTTGGCTTCTTGCCGCACATCCTCGCAAAGAAGCGAGGCCTGAAGGTCTGGGAGAATTCTGGTTGCGTCCATTTGTGTTTCGTCTTGGGTGATTAAGGGCTGCGGGGAGCGCTAGCGGCGAGCAAGCGCTTGGGCCGCTCGAACGGTGTTCTTCATCAGCATGGCGATGGTCATGGGGCCCACGCCGCCTGGATTGGGGGTAATGCGGGCCGCTTTGGGTCGGACCGCTTCGAAGTCTACGTCGCCCACGAGGCGGTAACCGCGCTGAGCTTGGGGATCATCCACCCGGTTGACGCCTACGTCCACCACCACCGCGCCTTCTTTGACCATGTCGGCCTTTACGAAGCGGGCGACGCCCATTGCGGCGATCAGGATGTCCGCCCGCCGGCAGTGGGCGGCAATGTTCCGGGTGCGGCTGTGGCAAACCGTCACCGTCGCGTCGGCTCGGGGGGCCTTCTGCATGAGGAGGGCGGCCATCGGTTTGCCCACGATGTTGCCGCGGCCCAGGATCACCGCCTCTTTGCCGCGAATTTCAATGCCCGATCGCACCAGAAGCTCCACGATCCCCGCCGGCGTGCACGGCGCAAATCCGCTGGGATCGCCCAGCAACAGCTTGCCCATGTTGATCGGATGGAAGCCGTCCACATCCTTTTCTGGGCGGATGGCGGAATAGACTTTCGAGGCGTCGATTCCTTTGGGCAACGGGGCCTGCACAAGAATGCCGTGGAAGGTCTCGTCGCGGTTGAGCCGATCGATCAGGCTCAGCAATTCGGCTTCGCTCGCGCTCGCAGGCAGCGCATGAGTTTCGGTATGGATGCCGAGCCGTCGGCACATTTTCTCTTTCATCCCCACGTATACCTGCGAAGCGGGATCGTCTCCCACGCGGACAAAGACCAGCCCGGGCCGCGTTCCGACCCGGGCGAGGCGTTCTATCTCTTCGCGGGTTTCAGCGTGGATTTGTTCTGCGATGGCTTTGCCGTCGATGAGGTTGTCTTTGTTTGCCATAGAAGGAGTTTTAAGGTGCGACCGTGATTTTTTCCACGAGAAGCACCGGCGTTTTCGGCCACCGAGAATCGATGTATTCCCTTCCCTCGACGAGGACGCGTTTCCCGCGGAAAGGCTTGATGCGGATTGAAGGCTTGGCCGGATAGAGGTAATCGATCGCTTCGCCGGTGTCTAAGCCTCGGAGCACGTAAGGGGCCGGAGCCTGGATGCTCCAAGTCCGCCGAACGAGACCTTCCCGAATCACGCGCCGAGCTTTCTGGAGGTTGTAGGCCGCCGGACTCGGGCGCGGCGCGGTCTCCCGCGAAGCCGAGGGTTTGGGGAGAGCGGGACCGGCTTTCGGAGCGGCGGGTTTGCCCCTGAGCTCCGGCGGGATGAGGACAGGCTTGAGAGGGGTTCGGGCTTGCGCGCGAGGCGGCGCGGGCTTGGCCTTGGCCGGAGCGGGCAAGCGCGGAGCGGCCGGCTTGGAGGCGGTCGGCTTGGCCGACGGTTGGGGGCTCGGCGCGGCGGGTTGGACCGCCTTGTGCTGCTTATGAGGCTTGGGTTTCGGCGCCTCCTGAGAAGCGGCCGGTTTCGCCGGAGCGGCCTTGGGCGGCGACGCGGCGGCTGGCGGAGGTTGGGGTTTTGGCTCTATTTTCTTCAACAGGAAGCTCGCCACGTAGCCGGTCGCGCCTTTGGGGGCTTTGATCCGCAGCCAATCCCCGGCTCTTTGGAGGATTTCCACCTTTGTTCCTTGGGGAATTCGGCCGACGATTTGATGGAGAAAGCCCGGACCGGCCCGCACGTTCAGTTGATTGGCGGTCACGCTCGAAGTTTTCGGATCCACGTAGTCGGTGAAAACCCACACGGCGATTTCCGGAGGAAGCTGGATCCGCCACCATGCTTCAGGCGGGGTGTTTGTAGCCTGTTTGGCAAAGGCCTCCTCGACGACCGTCACTTCCTGGCCTTGCCGGAGCCGGCCGATTACCTCGCTCCGAAGGCCGGGCCGAGCGCGAACATTGACGCGATCTCCTTGGACCGTTGCTTTCCAGGCCGCCTCGCCCGGCCCCGCAATGGCGGAGCAGATCAACGCATAAGCTAAAAGGCGGTGTTTCATAGCAATCAGTAGACTCCGGGGAACAGCCGCTGTCAACGCCCCTTCGCGGCGAGTTTTTCGCTCGGACGCCGGGCGATTCGAAAGAGAGTTTGCACTTCCGCAGGGGTGAGAACGCGCCATTTGCCTGAGGGCAATTCGCCGAGCTTGATCGGACCGATCTGGATCCTTTGGAGCCGTTCTACTGAAACTCCGAGCGCCTTCATCATCCGGCGCACTTCCCGATTGCGGCCTTCGCAAAGGACTACTTCCAATCGGCTGCGGGTGTTGTTGGCCGAAACAACCTGCGCCGCAACGGCCTGAAGTTGTTCTCCCCGATGGCGCACTCCTTCGATGAGCCGGACGGCCAACGCCTCGCTTGCCCTGCCGGAAACGGTGACGATATAGCGTTTGAGAATCCCGAAGCTGGGATGGGTGACGCAGTGGCAGAACTCGCCGTCGTTGGTGAGAAAGAGGAGCCCCTCGGTGTCGCGGTCGAGCCGCCCTGCCGGATAGAGCGTGTTCCACTCGGGAGGAAGCAGATCCAGGACCAAACGACGCTTTTGGGGATCCCGACGCGCGCACAGATAGCCCCGTGGTTTGTGGAGGGCGACGTAGAGCTTGCGACGCGGCCGCACCGGCTCGCCGTCTATTGTCACCGCGTCCGTCTTTGGATCGACTTTGCTTCCCAGGACGCGAACCGACCGGCCGTTCACGGCGACGCGACCTTCTAGAATGAGGGTTTCCGCCGCCCGCCGTGAGGCCGCGCCCGCCGCCGCAAGATATTTTTGCAGGCGCATCTTCATCGCCGCCTACGCCCGCTTGAGGCGGCCTGGGGAGAGGCGCGGTCGATCACATCGGCTTGGTCTTGGGCAAGCCGGTCACCCGGTCGCCGGGTTTCCACAAGCCGCGTTTTTTCAAGATCTCGACCCGCTCGAACCGCTTGAGCACATTGCGTTTCGCGCCCAGGGTGCTTGCGCCTTTCAAACTGCGATGTTGCGACATTTTTCGATCTCCAACGTTTTTCGGTTCAGAATTGCGCCAGCGTTTCCGCCAGCCGAGGAACCGTTCCTTTACCACAGACTGGACCGACTGCAAACAGCTTTTTTCTTTCCCGACCGTCCCTCCGCCGCGAGGAGGAACAAACTGCCCCTCGGCGTCGAGGTCAAGAGGAGGCCCCTCTATGCTCGGTTTCTAAATCGGGTTTGGAGGGATTGCCGGCGGCGGAATTCCAGCCTGCGGCCGGGCAAGCCTTACAGGTATTTCCGCAGGTGAGGAGGGCCGCCGTCTGTGGCGAACAGGTAGAGCAAGCCGTTCTGACGCCAGGCTGCGTAGGCCCATTGGGAAGACGCCGGCTCCGGCGGGGGCCGAGTCGGGTCGAAGCGAGGCAGTTCCAACGCGTCGTTGGGGGTCATCACACCGAGCAGCAGGCGCTTTTTCCCCGGCCCGCCCACAATCCCTTGAGCCCGGATGATGATTAGATGCAAGTCATGCCCGTCGGCGGGGATGCAGATGAGGCTTGCTTTTTTACCGCGCCAGGCAAGCGTTTTGCAGCCGTTGGGGCTCAAGCGACGGAGTTTGGGCAGGATCTCCCGATCCACCGGCGCGCCGCGCTTTTCCAGATAGTGATAGATGACGTCCAGACGATTGGTGAAAAGATCCACATGCTCTTTGCCCTGATAACTCTTGGGGAGGACCTCTGCGACATATTCGGCAAAATCCAGATTCGCCGAAGAAGCGGACGGCGTCCGGGCGACTATCATTCCCAGGAAGAGGACGCTCAGGCAAAGCGCCGCCAGGCTGTAGCCCCACGCCCGCTTCCTGGAAATAAAGAGCGTTCGGGATTGGATGATTTCCCGGAAAAGCGTTTCGGGGGGAGAGAAGGAGCGAAGTTTCTCGGCCGCCAAGGCGTCCACTTGCCGTTCGCGGCGGAGCCACTCTTGAAGTTGGGGATTCCGCTTGGCGTGTTCGAGAGCCTCTTTAAGCCGGGGCGCGTCTTCCGGCTCTCCTTCCGGAGGGAGACAGGCGAGCAGCCAATGAGTTTTGTGGCGAGGCATAACGGATTAGAGCGGGTCATTATTGGTTTCGGAGGCCAGAATTCGACGGCTCCGCGCCGCGATTTTGGCCGCCAAAGCCCTTCGGAAAGCTCGCTTGCCGCGAGCCACCCGTTTCATTGCCGTTTCCGGCGTGGCGTCTACGATGCGCGCGATCTCTTTGTAGGAACGCTTGCCCAAATAATGGAGGGCCAGGGCGGGCCGTTGACCGGGAGGGATTTGCCAAAACGCTTCCAGAACATCTTGAGGCTCCAACTCGTTCACTTTGTCTCGAGGGCAATCAGGGGGGGGGTAGTTGTCCAAGTCGTGTTCGT
>JAGHDA010000073.1 GCA_021160185.1 Verrucomicrobiota bacterium | reverse complement strand
GCTTAGGGCCGCGTACATCGGCCGCCGGACCAACGTCAACCCCAGCGCGCCCGCCAGGCTCGCCGCTCCAAGGATCCAAAACACGGTCGTCGTCATCGCAGCTTTCACTCCGCAAAGCGGTACACGCGGCGGCGGCGACGCGGACGGAAGACCGCCGCGGAGAGAGCCCGCCAGCCGAGAATCGGAAGGCCAAGACCGATCGCCCAACGCGCCGCCTCCCAATACCACGCCGGCGCGCCCTCCGTCCACCGCCAAAGCCCCGCGCCGACCAGATTGATGAGCGTCATGGGCAGCAGAAACTTCCAGGCCAGGCCCATTAGTTGGTCAACCCGAAGCCGCGGCAGCGTGGCGCGCAGCCAAATGAACAGGCCCAAACAGAAAAGCAGCTTAAGGAAAAACCAACCCCATGAGGGGAACCAGGCGAGAAACCGAACCGGCGCCTGCCATCCGCCCAGGAAAAGGGTCGCGCCCAGGCCGCTGACCGCAAACAGCCCCATATACTCGCCCAGGTAGAACAGGGCGTACTTGAAGCCGGAATACTCGACCATCGGACCGGCGATGATCTCCGACTCCCCTTCCGGCATGTCGAAAGGCGAGCGGTTCGACTCGGCCGTGGCGGCGATCATGAAAAGGACAAAGCCCACCGCGCCCCACGGCGTAAACGCCATCCAATGCGCCAGCGCGCCGCTTTCGCCGAAACCTTGGAGCTCCACTATCTGGGCCAAGGAGAGGGTCCCGGCGACCATGACGACGGGCACGACCGCTAGAACCAGCGGCGCTTCGTAACTGATCATCTGGGCCAACGCCCGCAGGGCGCCCAGCAGGGCGTATTTGTTGCGGCTGCTCCAGCCGGCGAGCAAAAAGCCGAACTCCTTGAGCCCGCCAACGGCCAGGAAAAACAGCAGCCCCGCTTCCATGTCCACGGCGCTCATGCCTCTGCCCATCGGCAACACCGCGTAGGCAAGCACCGTGGGGGTCACCACCAGAAGAGGCGCAAGGAAATGAGCCCCGCGATCGGCCGCGCGCGGCACGATGTCCTCTTTGATCAGCATCTTAAGCCCGTCAGCCACCGGCTGGAACAAGCCCCACGGGCCGACCCGGTTGGGGCCCAGGCGGTTTTGGAAGCGGCCCAGCCCCTTGCGCTCCATCCAGGTGGCAAAGGCGAACATCCCGCTGAAGACTCCGACAATTGCCCCCGCCGAAATCGCCATCGACACCCAAAGCTGAACGGGCTGGGGAAACAGTCCCACCGCCCACGCTTTCAGGTTGACGAAAAGTTGGTCCATTCCTTCTCGACCGGCTTTTAAGCCGCCTTCTCCGGCGCGCCTTCCGGCGGCGCCTCCGGCTCGGGCGAAGCGATCCCCAGCCGCGCGTCGGCCTCGGCGGCCTCCGTCGGATGGATCTTGTGATAGTAAGCGTTGGGTTTGGCCAAATCCTCCTTGCGCAGAAGAAGGCGCTCGAAGCGGCTCTCCGCGCTCCGCTCATAGGCCGCGTCCATCTTGATCGAATCAAACGGGCAAACCTCCGCGCAGATGCCGCACCCCATGCACGTCGAGATGTCCAGGTCGAAAATCTTCGGGCGCTTCATCGGCCGGCCGCGCGCGTCCCGGTCCTTCACGATGTAGATGCATTGGGACGGGCACTCTTTCTCACAGATTTTGCAGGCCACGCAACGGAGCCCGCCGATCGGATCCTCGCCGTCATAGATCAGCATCGGAAAGGCGCGGCTTTGCTCGGGCAACGGCAGCCGCTCCTCCGGATACTCGACGGTGATCAGGCGCTCCGGATCACGGTAGCTTCCCAAGAAATTCCGCAGAGTCACCCCCAGGCCTTTGAGGATGCCCAGGCCAAGCATCGAGGAGGCCCCTTTCTCCTCGCCGGGCGTTCCGGAGGCATTATTCCCCAAACCGCTCATCGGTCCACCTCCCCCATGACGATGTCCACCGAACCCAAAATGATCACCGCGTCCTGCAGGGTGTGTCCCAGGCACATGTCTTCCAGGATGGTGAGGTTGATGAAGCTGGGAGCGCGAATCCGAAACCGGTAGGGCCTGGGAGAGCCGTCGCTGATGAGATAGAAGCCCAGCTCCCCCTTGGGGGCTTCGAGGCGGCCGTACGCCTCGCCGACCGGGGGGCGGAAGTTGCGGCGGCGCGCCTTGGGGTTGAGGACCGGGCCTTCAGGAATCTCCTTCAAAGCCTGCTTGAGGATCCTGACGGACTCGCGCATCTCCAGCATGCGGATCATGTACCGGTCGTACACGTCGCCGTGTTCCCCCACTGGAACGCGGAAGGCAAAACGCTCGTAAATTCCGTACGGCGCGGCCTTGCGGATGTCGTAGGCCACGCCGGAGGCGCGCAACATCGGACCGGTGACGCCGGCGTTGATCGCCAGCTCGGCCGAGAGCTTGCCCACACCCTGGGTCCGGGCGAGGAGAATCTCGTTGCTCGTGAGCAAATCCTCGAACTCGTCCAGGAACCGGGGAAAATCATCGACCACTCGCCGGGTCCGCTCCAGCCATCCGGCCGACGCGTCCGTTCGACAGCCGCCGAAGCGCATGTAGTTGCACATCATGCGCGCGCCGGTGAGCTCCTCGAACAGATCCACCAATTTCTCCCGCTCGCGAAAGGCGTACATGAGCGGGGTGCCCATGGCGCCCATATCCTGCAGGAGAAAACCCACCAGGCAGCTATGGTTGAGCAGGCGGGTCAGCTCGGCCGTGATCACCCGCAGATACTCGGCCCGCTCGGGCGCCTCCACGCCCGCCAGCTTTTCCACCGCCAAGACGTACGCCCAGTTGTTGGTGAGGGAGCAGAAGTAATCCAGCCGATCCGTGTAAGGGATCGCCATCAGATACGTGCCGCCCTCGCAAAGCTTCTCGTGGTTTCGATGCAGGTAGCCGAACCGAGGTTTGAGACTTATGATGCGCTCCCCGTCCAGGACCACGTCCATCCGAAACACGCCGTGGGTGGAAGGATGATGGGGCCCCACGGCCACTTCGAGCGTTTCGCCTTCAGCGGCCCTCGCTGAACCGGGCTTCGGCTTGGCTTCGTAGAGCGGTCCGGCCGGAGGCGGCAGAACAGGAGAATCGCCCCGCGGCCCTTCCGGCGAGGCATTGCCCATGCCCAAGGCGGAAGCAAACTGTTGTCCCTCCGTCTGCCGGCTCACCGCGCTCCTCCATAGGGATAGTGGCGCCTGGCCTTGGCGGCCGCCTCGCCCTGGGGCGTCGGCTCGTATTCGTAATCGTCAGGCTCCACGTAGTCCTTGCGCATCGGGTAGTCCTTGAACTCATCCCACATCAGGATGCGCCGCAAATCCGGATGCCCTTCAAACCGCACGCCGAACAAGTCGTAAACCTCCCGCTCCTGAAATTCGGCGCTGCGCCAGATCGGCGTGAGGGAAGCGACCCGGACCCGGTCGATCCGGTTCGCCGTGCGCTGGCGAATGACCAATGGGCCGCGCCGCGCCCGCATCGAGTAGAGGTGATACACCGCTTCGAGAAAGCCCGGCCGCCGTCGCCGCACAATCTCTTTGATCGTCCGCTCCCCCTCATCCGTTGTTTCCCGGTGAAGAATCGTCTCCTCGACGGTTTGGTCCAACCAGTCAACGCCGGTGACGTTCGAGCAGAAATCCAGCGCGAACCGCGGGTCGTCCCGCAAAATTCGGGCCGTCTCCAAAGCAAACTCTGTCGGGACGCAAAAAGAGCTCTGATCCGGCGCGGCCGGATTAGGGATGAACTCAAGCCGGAGCCCTTCCACCCGCTCCTCCAAAATCCGCCGGATCTCTTGGAACGAAGGCAGCCCCGGCGGCGCTGTCTCCTCCAACTCGCTGCTCTTTTCGGGATCCCTCATTCCACAACCAGGAAAATGTTCTCAGGCGTCCCGCACGAACGGTTTGGGATGCCACAGCTCGGTGTTCTTCGGCGGATCCAGGTCGTAGGGTCCGTAAGCCGGGATCGGATATTCGGAAGGCTCCAACTCCCGCAAATGACGCGGCCGCTCCGGCCCCGTCAGCCGCTCTCCCGCGATCTTGCGCTGCAGGGTGATCAGGCCGTGCAGCAACGCCTCCGGACGCGGCGGGCATCCGGGAATGTAAACATCCACAGGAATATAGCGATCAATCCCCTTGAGGACGTTGTAGCCCCGCTTGAAAGGTCCCCCGGAAATGGCGCACGCGCCCATGGCGATGACGTACTTGGGCTCGGGCATCTGGTTGTAGAGGCGCACGACCATCGGGGCCATTTTCTTGGTCACCGTGCCGGCGACAATCATGAGATCGGCCTGACGCGGGGAAGGCCGGAACACCTCCGCGCCGAATCGGGCGATGTCAAACCGCGCCATCGAAGCGGCGATCATTTCGATGGCGCAGCACGCCAGCCCGAAGTTCAGGGGCCATAGGGAATTGCGCCGCCCCCAGTTATAGAGCTCCTGGATCGACGTAAGAAAAATGTTCTGCCGGCTCAGCTCGTTTCGAAGTCCCTCCTCCACCATGGCACCCCCTCTTTGACGCCTCCTCCTACGCCCACTCCAGCGCCCCGCGCTTCCACGCCCAAACTAGTCCTTCCACCGCAAGGAGCAAGAACAACAGGATCACCACGCTCGCTCCCCAGCTCAACCCGCCGAAGGCGACCGCAAAAGGGAGCAGAAACAACGCCTCCACATCCAGAACTAGGAAGACAATCGCGTAGCGATAGTAACCGACGTGGAAACGGACCCAGGAATCGCCTTTCGCCTCCACCCCGCACTCATAAACCTGTTGCTTGACCTCGCCGGGCTTGGCCGCGTTGAAGACGGCGGCCCACGCCCGAGCGATCAGCAGCGGCGTCAGGCAAAAAACCAACGCTGTGCCCGCCAACACCGCCAGAAACAAGTACGGATGCTCTTCCATGGGCTCAGGCAGCTTTGATCAATTCCTCCATCATGTTTCTCGACGTCACGAACAGTCTCCGGAAGGTCAAGCGTCTTTTCCTTCACGCCCTTCCTCAACCCGTTTCAACCCCACCGAGTGGGCAATGTCGTCGAATTCCTCGCGGCTCACCGTGTCCAGCGTCTTGCCGCGCCGGGCCAGCTTTTCATTGATACGAATGGCCTTCTCGGTCATTTCTTCGTGCGTCTCTTGGGTGCCGCCCAACAACGCAAAGTTGGGGCCTGTGGTGATCCGCTTATGGCCGTCCGAGTCCAACCCCAGCCCCAGGAGCACCGCCCGTCGTCGTTTTTTGCCCTCGCCCGCCATGCACTTCACACTACCCTTTCCGACCTTCGGCTCCAACCGAAAACCGCGCGGCCGCGATTGACTTGCGCCGCTCAAGCCTTAGGCTCGGCGCCAAGATGAAGCGGCGTCATATGATCCTGCGGCTGGTTGTTTCCGCAACGCTCGGCGCGGCGGCCCTGGCGGCCGCTCAAACCGCCCCAGGTTGGTATCCTCTCTTCGACGGTCGAACGCTCAAGGGCTGGCAAGCGGCCGAACATCCCGACTCTTTCAAGGTGCTCGAGGGGGCCATCGTCGCCGACGGACCGCGGGCCCATCTCTTTTACGTCGGCCCGGTGGCTCACGCCCAATTCAAAGATTTTGAGTTTCACATCGAGGTCATGACGCGCCCCGGGGCGAACTCGGGGGTTTACTTCCACACCCGTTACCAGCCGTCCGGCTGGCCCCGGCAAGGGCTTGAAGTGCAGATCAACAACAGCCAGCCGGGCAACGGAAGCTATTACGAATTCAAGAAAACCGGCAGCCTTTGCGGAATCCGTAATCTCTATAAATCGCCTGTCCGGGACAATGAATGGTTCGCGATCGACCTGGCCGTCCACGGCCGCCGCGTGGCGATCTGGGTCAACCAGACCAAAGTGGTGGATTACCTGGAGCCGGACGCTTCCTTCGGAGAGCGCCGCCGGCTCGGCCGAGGCACGATCGCCCTCCAATGCTATGACGCGGACAGCAAAGTCTACTTCCGCAATATCTGGATCCGCCCCCTGCCCCCGATCGACCGCGGCCCCTCGC